>MTER01000045.1 GCA_002083985.1 Candidatus Altarchaeales archaeon A3 | reverse complement strand
GAATTGCAGTCGTTTATTGATTGTGTTAAAAACAGAAAAAAGCCGGTTGTTGATGGAATTGCCGGAAGAAAAGCACTTGATGTTGCATTAAGGATTTTAGATAAAATTAATAAAAAATGAAAGAATTATCTTTTGTCAGCATAATTATAGTAAATTATGATGGGAAAAAATGGTTAAAGGATTGCTTTGAATCTTTGGAAAAATTAGATTATCTAAAAGATAAATATGAAGTTATTATGGGAGATAATGCATCTTCAGATGATTCGGTAGAATACACAAAGAAGAATTTTCCATGGATTAGAGTTTTACAATTTGATAAAAATTATGGATTTTGTAAAGCAAATAATTTGTGTGCAAAAGAATCTAAAGGAGAATATCTCATTTTTTTAAATAACGATACAACAGTAACTAAATCATGGTTAAAAAATTTAGTTGACGGTGTTCTTTCTGAAGAATATGTAATATCTTGTGCCTGTAAGATGCTATACTATCCATCAAATTTTAATGGAAAATATATCATAAACACTGCTGGAGGAAAAATAAGTCCATCTGGAGGGGGATTTTATACAGGTATGAGAGAAGAGGATAAGAAAATTTATAATATTCCCAGGTATACAGGATTTGGTTGCGGCGCAGGCGTTTTAATTGAAAAAAAATTTTTTATAAAAACAGGAGGATTTGATGAACAATATATTTATGGTGTTGAAGAAATGGATTTAGGATTAAGAGTATGGATGTATGGTTATAAGGTTTTATATGTCCCCATGGCAGTAATGTATCATTTTGGCAGTGGAACAGGAAGAAGCAAAGGACCAAATCCAAAGTTTCTATTTTTTAGTACACTAGGCGAATTACACTTTATTTTTAAAAATTTTGAGGTAAAAAATGTATTAAATGGCATTTTTTACCACTTCTTTATTCGTTTTGCAATGGTATGGGTCACAATAGTAATTTATGGAATACTACATAGGAATATATATATTAGTTATGAAATAATAAAAGCAATAATAAAAGGATATTTTTCATTTTTTAGAAATATTAGAGAAACATTTCAAAAAAGAAGAAACGTACAAAAAAACAGACAAATAAGCGATAGTGAATTGTATAAAATGGGACTAATTACAAGTTTTAGGGAATGGTTTAAACTACATATATCTTTGTTTAAAACGGTCAATTCAAGCACAACTTCATATTTAAAAAAAACAACGACATACAAAACGAGGACAAATCTTAAAAAATATGAAGATATGATAAATATTGAAGAACTTATAAAAGAAACTAATAAATAAACTACTTAAGAATGGATACTAATCTAAATAAATTTAAGGAAAGAGCATTAACAATAAATTCAATAACACAAAATGAATCAATTAAATAAATGCGATTTATGTAGAAGCACAAATTTGGAATTCGTTGATGTTGTTCATGACTACAACATAGGATTTAAAGGAAATTTTAATTTATACAAATGTGAAAATTGTGGTTTGATGTTCTTGAATCCACAACCAAGCGTTGAAGAATGTCCGAAGTATTACACTTATGACTATTATCAAAAGATTGATGAATATGCAAGCATACAAAAGATTGTAAAAATTTCACATTTTCTCTGCAAAAAATTTATGCCAAAAATCCAAGTATTTTCAAGATTCTTTTCCCGTTTTCTCAATATGTCAGAGGAATAAAGATTATTCCAAACGGAAGATATATGGATGTGGGCTGTGGCAATGGAGCATTTCTTTACAACCTGAAAAAAATAAATCCGTCAGGAGAATATTACGGTGTTGAGCCGGGAAATTTTGATGAAGAAGACATTAAAACACACGGACTGAATGTAATCAGAGGAACTTTAGAATATGCTCATTATCAGGATAATTATTTTGATGTAATAACTCTAAACCATGTTTTTGAACATGTTCTTAATCCATCAGAGACAATGAAGGAATTAAAAAGAATTCTAAAGCCAGGAGGAATTTTAATAATTGCTGTTCCAAATCTTAATTCATTAGCATATAAAATTTTTGGTAAATTTTTTTATCAGTTAGATGTTCCAAAACATTTATTTCATTACTATGATAAAAATTTAAAGATATATGCTTCAAAATTTAATTTAAAAGTAGAAAAAATGAGATACAGTGCATTTTGGGATCAGACAACATTTATTGTTTCAGGATTATATCGTATAAGTTCAAAAATCGGAGGAAATCTTTGGATGAGGTTTCATGACGAGATTGCAAAAAGAAATATATTAGAGTTGTTGCAAATTAAAAATTTTAAAGGTGAAAAAGTTATTTTGCAACATGTCTATTTATCATTATGATTTTTGCCTTTTTATATGTTTGCATTAACTCCTTTAACTATGTTATTAAATCTTTTAAAATATGGCGATAGTGTTGAAATTCGGATGAGAAAATGAGTTTTAATATAAATAAATTTAAGGAAAGAGCATTGACATTGGATTCAATTGCACTATTATATATTTTAATAGTTGGAGGATTATGTCATATTTTACCAATTCCTGAAATTGTTAAAGGATTTTTGGCGTTGCCAGCTCTGTTAATTTTTTATTATTTGTTTGGAAAGTGTGTACTAGATGGAACATCCAAAACTTTAAATAATTATATCTTTTGGTTAAAATTAAAAAAGTCAGACTTAATTTCTCAATTTATATTTTTTTGGTTATTTGGGTATTTTATTGTTACTTTTTTGCTTTATTTGCTAAATACTATATCAACACTATTAGTTTATGAATTCAAGATATTTTTTATTCAAGATAATATACTAAAATATATATTTTTATACTTTTTTTTGTTCATTTTATTTTATAAAATATTGAAGCATTTAGGATATGGATATTCAAATGAAAATAGATACGATGATTTACTAAAGAATATTAGTAATGAAGGCATCAACTCTAAGACTTTACTATTTTTTATCTTGTTTTCTATGACCATGGTGTCTTTTTCAAAAATGTTTATTCCATTTCCATACATAGGAGAACTATATATATCTGTTGCAGAGGATGAGTGCTCATCAAGTAGGTTACTAAATGATGGATATCTAGCACTAGGTACAAGATATGTAATTTTACAATTTAATTCTATTGGACATGTATTTTTTGGAATAGAGATACTTACTCTTAATTGGGTTGTTCCATATCTTTTATTTTTTATTTTAATGTTTGGAATTTATATGCTATCCTATTCTATATCAAAAAATAAATTTATTTCTTTATTTGGATCAGTATCAGGATCTTTATTTGCTGCGACCATTATAGATATTCCAGGAGTGGCGCTGGTTAAAGGTAATATGTTGTATGTTGTTTTGCTGCCTTTAATATTGTTCTTCATTAACAGAAATTTTTGTTTTACAAAAACAGACACATTAAAAAAAGATTTACATTCCCTAATTATTATAGGTTGTGTTTTTGTATTAATATCATTTTTTTCCCTCATATACGTTCCCCCAATATTTGAACTATCCACTTATCAAATCCTGTTGAAATACCTTTTTTTATTGACCTTAATACTTATCTTAGTATTGTTTGGAACATTTTATAAAAAAGAAGTAATGTTTACATTTTTGATTATTCTTTTTATATGTTTTACTTTTCATTCGCAGGAATTTATCTTGTTTTTTGGAATCATATTTTTGTATTTGTTTGGACTCATAATAATAAAATCAAATTCACCCTACGGTCATTATTTTATTATCTTTATGATTTTTTTATCGTTATTGTTCTTTAGTGTGCAATATTTTAGCATTATAAATTTTACAGATGCACAATATTTTACCAAAGAAATATACTCTAATATGGGCATGGATAGTTATAATTTTACCTATAAACTTAACCGTATTGAAGAAAAAAGTAATTCTATAATCTGGTTGTTTGCAATAATTGCTTCAATTTTTATATTAATTTATGGACAAAAGAAATATATGCAAAAAAACATACTTATAATTTTTATGTCCTATTCTATTGTGTTGGTTTATTTTTTGCCGGAATCTGCAACTATAAGAATTGAAAAATTTATGTGCCCTTTTATTGGGTTCCTTGTAGGATGGGGAATATTTCATATTTCTAAATTTTTTAATCAAAAATACATTTATTTTTTTGCTATATTTTTTATAATATGTATGTTATTCGCAACCTCATTTTCACTTGTATATGAATTTGCTAAACCTCCTATGGGCTACACATATTATCCAAAATTTGCATACTATGAGTACGAATCTTGTAGTTGGATGAGGACCAACATACCGGAAAATACAATATTAGTAACTGATAGATTTAGTTACTTTACAATGGCACCATTGTCACAAAAGATTTATTTTATGAACTTAGATATGAATAAAGATATGGGCACAACTCAAAAATATGATATAAACAAATGGATGATGATCAATGAAATTTTCCATGCGGAAAATAGCGAATATGCATATAATAATCTTAAGAAATTAGAAAAAATGCATATCGTTGATGATATATCGAAGGCATATGTTACAATGAAAACAATCAAAGATCCACAATTTGAACATTTTTCATCAGTTATAGTTATAACTGGTAGAACCATCAAAGCATTTGATAATACGAAAAAAACAAAGAATCAGTACATCCTTCCTATAGAATGGTATTATTCATTGAATAAAATAAATCCAGAATCACGATATTTAAAAATATTTAACGACCAGAAATATTTTACATTGTTATATAACAACAGCGATTACATTTATATTTTCGGCGTAAACTCGGAGCCAGGAATTCCAGTTAAAATTCAAAATAATTCAAGATGAACATTAAAAACATCGTAAAAAAAAGATTGTGCTGCGGATGCGGAACATGTATAGGGATATGTCCAGCAGATGCACTAAAAATGGAAATAAATGAAAAAGGTTTTTACATACCCGAAATTAATGAGAAAAAGTGCACTGATTGTAGTATTTGTAGCAAAGTTTGTCCCCAAATCAACAAAACAAACAATTTTGACGAATTAAACAAATTTGTGTTTGGAAAAACACTAAAGGATAAAGTATTAGGGAATTATATAAATTTTTATACCGGGCATTCTACTGATGAAAATTTACGATTTGAAGCATCTTCTGGTGGAGTCGTAACACAACTTTTAGTTACTGTGTTGGAAAAAGGAATTATTGACGGTGCTCTTGTAACAAGGATGAAAAAAGATGATCCTTTAATTTCCGAACCGTTTATTGCACGAACAAAGGATGAAATTATCTCAGCAATGAGTTCAAAATATTGTCCGGTTCCTGCAAATGTTATGTTAAAAGAAATAATTAAATCAAAAAAGAATGAGAAATTTGCTGTTGTTGGTTTACCTTGTCATATCATAGGAATTAGAAAGGCGGAAATGATAAATAAAAAATTGCAAGAGAAAATTGTATTGTTTATAGGAATTTTTTGTACATGCAATATATCTTTTTTTGGAACAGATTTTATACTAAAATATAAGGGTGTGAAAAAAGAAAATGTTAAAAGTATTAGATATAGAGGTAATGGTTGGCCTGGATGCATGCAAATAGAGAAAAATAACGGAAGGAATATTATATTACCTCATTTCAGTGTATTGTATTTTGGAGCAATATTTCCTTGTTTTACTAATATAAATTGTAAAAAATGCAATGATCATATCTCTTTTTTTTCAGATATATCTATTGGAGATCCTTGGGGTATAAAGAAAGATCCTAAAGGCAGTTCTTTGTTAATTTCAAGAACGGTGTTTGGAGAACAAATAATAAAAATATCATCTAATTTAAATCATATTGAGATAAAGGATATGAAAAAAGATGTTTTGTTTATACATCCAACAATTAAAATGCAGCAAAAATCACATAATTTTTTTATTTCAACTATAAAAGAATTTGGATTTTATTTTTATAGTATTCTTTTTTCAAATATATCTTTCAAAACAAAAATCTTATTACTATTTAATCTATTAGAAGTAATTATTAATTATCGAATGAGATTATAGTGAATCTATCAACATTTTACACCCAATATACTATTCATTAGAGTTGTTGCTAATTAAGAACATTTGCCCTTAAATTACTAAATTTTTCTATTTTAAATTCTTTGTTTTATTATCTTTAAGTATCAAT
>MTER01000044.1 GCA_002083985.1 Candidatus Altarchaeales archaeon A3 | reverse complement strand
TTAATTTGCGAAATGTTAAATGTAAGCTGTTGTCCACTTATTGATAATGGAGCTGGCTGTGCAGAAATATATTCAAAGTTTGCAGGAAGTAAGTCAGTTACTGTAAAATTGTATAAATTTGCATTAGTAGTTAAATTTAATGTAAAATTAACAAAATCTCCTGGCTCTGCTGTTGTTTTATTTGAACTCTTTTTAACTTCAAGTTTTGGCTTGTTTACAATAACTGTGGATTGAACAGCTGTTGGCTGAATTGGTCTGTTCATTCCATCAAATCCCTCAAGAATTACTGAATTTTTAGATATGTTAGATGCTGATGATGAAACCGTGGTATTATAAAATACCGTTATGCTACTGCTGTTTGACAGATTTCCAACATAAAATTTAACATATTTTTTCGATCCTGAAGATCCTGATTCAACTAATGTCGCATTTACTACAGAGTTGTTAACATAATCAAATCCAATAGGCAGTGTATCGGTAATGTATAAGTCATGAGCAACTGCATCTCCATTGTTGGATACGGTAACATTATAGACTACAATATCGCCTGGTTCAACCTTATCAACACCAACATTACAATTTTGTGTTTGGGCCTGCAAACTTCTTTTATTGTTTTGTTTATTGAGATCTGCGTACTTTTTATGTTCGTAGTGACTGTATTCGATGTTGTATTTATTTTGGTGCCATCATTCATAAATGCATAAACCGATGCATTGTTTGTAACATTCGTTCCTTCATAGCCTTGTATCAACATCTGTATTTTTACCGTTAAATTTGTTGTTTTATTCCATTTTTGGAGTTTTTCGAGTCCAGGGTTATTTATGTAGGAAATATTTATGCTGCACAATGAATTGTTTGAAGTGCAGTTATATGTGAAATTTGCTGAAACATTGTTAATCCATATAAATTCCGGTTTCAGTGCGGAAATATTTGCGGATTGTATGGAGAAAAATGTATCTATAATTGTTGTATTGTAAACATTACAGCAATCGCAGGTTGACTGGTCTTTAAGAAGTATTGTGTAATTGAATCTATCTCCTGGATCTGCATATTCTGACCCTGTTTTTGTAGCATTCGGGATTGGTTTGCATACCCTCATGGTTACATTAGCAGCATTTGAATAAATCCTTGATCCAATCTGTATATTCACCTTATTTATACTATCATCATCAGCACTTGAATTCTCATACATCGTATAATTTATCACAACTGTTTCATTTTCTTTTAAATTTTCAAATTTCCATATAAGCACTCTTCCGTTTTCATCATCCATATAGAAACAATTGGAAGTATTAGCAGTGCCGTTAATGGTTATATTATTTGTTTGAATATATTTGAATCCTTGTGGATACTTGTCTTTTATAAACATCAAACCGGAGATAATATTTTCTTTGTAAACATAAGCAATTGAATAATTTATATAATTTCCTGGTTCAGTGCAATTTTTGGGGTTTGCTGTTTTATTTACATTCGGTAAAGCAATCCCTGACTTATACCAGTACATATCCCTGCATGAAAGCAATGTCCCGTCTTTTGAGTACGCGAAACCATTTCCAGTTGCGTTGGTAGTATTGGTTAAAGCAGTAACATTCAGCAAAATAGTAGCAACAGTGCTTGAATTTATTTTAGACAGCTTTTCTAATTCAGGACATAACGATGACGACGAATTATAATTTGAATAATTAAATGTAATGTTCGTTCCAACAACTGAATTTCCTGAAATGTTTACACAGTCCGAAGAGGAAATATTAGAAATATTAATCTCAATTAATGAGATATTAGTATCATTGTAAATTTTTAAATAAACTGATGTTAAATTTAATCCCGGATAAAGCTTATAGGCATGTGAAAGATTATATAAAGGAACAGAATTTGATTCTGTCATCGTTAATTCAATCTCGTATGAATTGTCTTTTTCAATGTGAGGCAGTACAGAAAACGCACAGGTTAAAATCGGAGGCCTTAAATTTATTGTTTTATTATCTTCATCATAAGCAATTAGATTTGTTAAAGCCTGGGTTTCAGAAGTTTCATTATAAGAGATTACTGCTCCGGTTGCATATACATAGTTTGTAAGATTTAACGGAAGAACATTATTTTCACATAAAACAGCCATTACTGTGAGATTTAATAAAAGAGTTGAATTCGCCGGAAGATTGTAATAAACAGAATAATTGTTAGCATAATCTATGCTGTAATTCAGATTACTTCCCCAATCCTCAAATATGAAATACTGTGTTTCGTTGCCAATACATGGATTATTAATTGAAGAATTTGCGGGATCAATTGAAAGATTTGTTTTGTTTTCTATGCCATTAATAAATAAAGTAAATGTTGCGTTGATATACTTTAATCTTTTTGGAAGATAATCAATAATTTTTAAATTTGAAATATTTTCCTCTCCGGATGTTACATTTATTGTGAAATTCATCATATCCCCCGG
Source organism: Candidatus Altarchaeales archaeon A3 (assembly GCA_002083985.1). Lineage (GTDB taxonomy): Archaea > Altiarchaeota > Altiarchaeia > Altiarchaeales > Altiarchaeaceae > Altiarchaeum. Next base: position 5,178 of record MTER01000044.1, on the reverse strand, counting down.
AAGAAGTTCGCTTATATCAGTATGAAACTTTGTAACATTAAAAAACGGATAGTGGGATAACGGGCAGGTTGAAGTATTATCTGTTACTTTTAAACCACCTCCCATCTCCCATATTACTATAATATTGTTTCTGACACCCTCATCACACATAGACGCATTATATTGTGTTGTATTGACTGTTTTATTTGATGTTGAATTTGCATTAAGGTAAATAACAATCGTCTGCGTCCTGTTTAACCGCTGCAATTCAGGAATCATCGTATAATTTGTGTATAGATTTGTTCTATTGTCAGGCAATTTTGAAACAATACAATTTCCACTTGTTTCATTTATCAAAGTAATTGTTTTATTTCCAATTATCATCTCAGCAGACACAAATGTTAAATTTTCTCCAAATGTATCGTTTATGATAATATTGTACATATCCGCATACAACACAGTATTCTCAAAATGAATTGAAAATCTTACTGAAGAATTCGGTGCGATTTGTGGCGGCGATAACTTGAATAAATACGAAAACGGGGCATAAACTCTGACCGGAGGAAGGAATTTCGCAAAATCTGTTTTTGTTGATTTATTCCAATATCCTGTATAATACCCGTAGTTTGTAGCACTTTCCATTGCCGCAGAAGCGTTTGCAGTTACCGTGAAATTTAATTTCCATGGTGTGTTATTTGAAATATTCCCCACACTAAAGAAAGTCCAATAAAATTTAGTTCTTTCTTCAATTGTTTTGGTAAAGTACGGGCCCTTAATTTGAATTCCCGTGCCTGTGCCATTTACATAACAGGTAAAATTACGACAATCAGAAACATTCTGCCATTCCGAACCATTATAAAACCATGCATTATCAGCATATAATAAAACTTTCGGGAGTATATCCCCAAAATCAACCGCCTCCCATGTAAAGTTCTGGGAGGTGTGAAATGTCAGCGTAACAGTTGCATTTTCATTAACTCCAAGCGTGAGATTGCTCATGTTTTTAGAGATAAAAGTCGAAGATTGCGGAGGCTTATAACACGCTCTTGCATCAATAGGAGCGCTATTATTATGTTCACCAACCGCAAATCCTTTTATTACCGCACAATCATGTGAAATATTATTGCTTGAATTCACAGCAATTGATTGAAATTCTATTATTGTTGTAATGCCTGGAGGGATATTTGCAAGCTCTGATATGGTTGAATAATTAAATGTTATGTTCTGCCTGTATTTTCCAACATTTAATAATTCCGTATAGTTGGTTGCGTTAATTGAATGCTGAGGAGTATAAACTGCAGTACCATTAAGTTGTCTGATTGTTGCATTATTAGAATAATTTAAATTAGAGGTATAAACCTCATCGGTTACCGTAACATTTTCTAACTTCAATAACGGATCCAAAAAATAGATTGCTATTGTAACCGACTCACCAACCGTAACATTAGCAGGAGATATTTCTTTTAAAACATCAATCTGTGGGACTGAAATCTTTACATCAGCAGGAAATCTTGTTTCATTTCTATACCCTCCATATATAAACGGGCTGCAATATTGATAATTATATGCTGTGCTGAGAGAAATTTCCCCGCTCGGATTAGTTTCATCCAGTCTTGCAGTATATTTTAACTGCAAAATATCTCCGGGACTTCCGAATGGCGTTCCTCCGTTAACTCCGTCTAATCTGCTCAGCAGATACCTGATTGTTGTGACATGTGTCGATGGATTTTCATAAACACATATTGTTCCGTTCTGTGATAAATTATCTTTGTTGAATGCTGTTGGCGTACAATATGCACTATCGTTAATTGTAAAATTAAGTTCTGTTACTCCAGAAAAGTTTATAAGAATAATTTGTATTGTACTATCCGGAATCATAACAATAGAAAGCTCTTTTGGTATGATATGGTTTACAATTAAATTATTGGGATTTTTTGTCCCGTAATTTGTAATGCTGATAGTTATATTTGTTTTCGCCCCTTTATTTTCCAATAAATTAGGAGTTGCAGTCGTACTATAAATTGTATACGGGCCGTTAGATTCCTGGAGGGTCATCATATCATTACTGATATGTGAGAAAATATAAACCAAAAATGGTGTAGGGGAGGTTAAATTTATCAGCCACTGACGGGCATACGCATCACACATAACGGACTGATTAGAAGGCCCCATGCAATCAATATTATTTCTTGTACCACTAGGCGCATCTGCACCAGGCATTGCCAGATCAACAAAGCCCGCATATTTTATCACAAGATTCCTTAAAGATAAAATGCTTGTTCCTCCATTATTGTTTGTAATTCTTATCTTTCCCAAAATATTTACTCCAAATTCGCACGATGCGTTTAAAGAATAAATTGATTTGTTGAATGTCCGTCCCCCATAAGTATAAGTATATGTAGCCACGTATGAAATATTGCAATTGTCTGGATTGTGAAAGGTATAATTACAATATGCTGTGCCTTCGCTCTGGGTGCATATAGGGTCATATACAACGCTAAAATTTCCTGATGTGTTTGTATAAAGTATTACAGTTACATTTCTTCCATGCAAATACAACCCATTCTCGCCACTCACATCAGCTTCTATACCTCCCCCTCCACCCCAGGAATAACCTTGTGTGTTATTAACAGGGATATTTAAATAAGGAGTTATGTTTATAATGGCATCTTCTGCTCCACAGTCCTCTCTATGGATGTAATAACCAAAGTCATCATAAGGCCGATAATATGAATACTTTCCTGCAGCTAATGGAGGCAGCTTAAACATCAAGTCAACTCCGCCGGATATGCCTGGTCTAACCGGCGGCATTCTCCACTTGTTAGAATACGCTGAATTTGGTTCCCTTAATCCCCCTGCAGTCATATATACATCGTTTGTTGAATTGAATTTAACAAACATAAGGGCTTCTCCATTGATTTTTGAACTACCTATGCATGTAACCGACGAATCCATATCGCAGAATGCTGTAAACATACATCTCTTTACGCTGTATGGTTCAACTGTACAGTTTTGAACACATTCAGGACAATGAGGACGATGTGTACCTGAATACGTTAGCGACACCGGCCCTCCAATCTGCTGTAGATTTGATGTATTTGTATAGTTCCATGCCTGAACAATAACTGTTTCATTTGTAGGATTTGATACAAATGCTCCCACACCCTGGTCCCAGTTCATAAATATTCCAAATTCCTTCCCACTCCATAAACCAGATACAGAAGATGTCCAGTGTTGCTGGTCGTTATCATTTGCATATCTTCCGGCAAGAATTGGTTTAGAAGAATTGATTTTTATTGTTCGGGCGTCTTTATAACCATAAGGGCTGCCAGTAAACTCGTTAGCCCCCGGACCACCCTTTGATCCGCTCAAACTCCAATCAATATCAAAATTTTTATATTCTGACGCATCCAAAGTTCCGTTCCATATTAAATTAGTAAAATTTCCCTGTTGATCTAAATACGAAACAGTGATGAGGGTATCATTTTCAGTTGCAAATATATAGGTTCCTCCAAAATCAGCATTCCCGTAGTAATTATTAGGATACTTGAGCCAACATGACGAAGTTATATGATTAAAAAACAATACATCTTTATTTGAACCAGTTGTTGCACCTGGAAGCTGAACATTTGTTCCTTCAGCAGTTCCGGATACCACATAAACTGGTTTTGTTGCTACAATATGCCAGAACTTTATTTCAAAAATATTTGATGCCCCCCCATTACTTTGATTTGTAAAGAAATCAAGTGCAGCTCCTTCATCAATTGTCGTGCTATTGAATAATACTTCACTTCCATTATAAAGCATCATAAATACTTCAACAAAAGTATTGTCGTATAACCCCACCACATAAAAACCCCCTGACGCATATTGTCCTATATCATTATATGCACATGATGTAGCATAGTCCGGATTTGCTGCTGGTGTTTCTAAAAAATATTCTCCTCCGATTGTTCCGCTTATTGCATCAACATGCAAAGGAAGTAAAAAAAAAGCAATATACGCACAAAGAAATAATACACACATAAATTTATACCTGCTTTTTCCCCTGCCAGCACATAAATCAATCGCCCTTATCTCGTCAGTCCTAAACTTATCCATTTTGAATGTTTAATTTTAATTATTATAATTTTGCATCCTCTGAATATTTGCCCTATAAATTAATAAATCAGATATTAGATTAATTAAATATATTAGACATGTTGCAAAATAACTTTTTCACCTTTAAATTTTATTAATTTTCACCTTTAAAATTTTTAATTTGCAACAACTCTATTAATTAAATTTGTATAAATAAATAAATTAAAAAGGTATATTTTTTTAAAAAGTATTACATGACTATCGGCTATTGACCAAATTAAATGTCACCCTCATAAACAATTAGTAACTCTTATTCAGAGGATACAAAAATTACTAAAAACTGCGGGTTTTTAATCTTTAAAAATCTATTGGATTTTTAAATTACCTATGAAAATTTCAAAAAATACCAAAAAGTCAAAAAATTTACCTGAAATTTTTTAGGTGGCGGAATAGTTACAACAATTAAACAACATCTTTAAAGGATTTATATCCAAAATTGCGACATTTAATTCTGTTGAGTTTTCCCATTTAGCCAATACTCATGCATTAATAAATTATCATCATTTTACTTATTTTTCGCACATCATTGTTAAAAATAATAGAGTTGTTGCTTTTTAAAATTTTACTGGTAAATTTTCATAAAAATCAAAAGTGGAAAATTTATTTAGCAACATGTCTAATAAGATTAATCAAAATTTGACCTATTGTGCGGGATGTAAGTTAATAATTTATTATGATGATCCAATCTCTTCAATTAATGCAAATATATCAAATAAATCAATTTTATTATGATTTCCAACAGAACATTCTTCGTTAGAGATTTCGTTTCTTTCTCCACTTAAATATTCAAGTGCTGTTACTGCATCAAAAATATCCACATCTCCACTATTGTCAAAATCAAAATGCATACATGAAACACATTGTGTCAAAATCTGAACCGTTGTTTGACTAATATTTACAGATGTGCAATTGGTTTTTGTTCCATTTATATACGCCTCTCCGTTAATCACGGTTATATTTGTAATACCATAAATAATTGTTCCGTTAGTTAAGATATTGTTGTTTATTGCTGCATTACTTATCTGCATACCCTGTGAAAGTGTCGAATTTGTTATAATT
>MTER01000043.1 GCA_002083985.1 Candidatus Altarchaeales archaeon A3 | reverse complement strand
ATCCCGTTATTTTATGACCTTTGCAATCAATAACCTTGTTTGCCAAATTTAGAACAATAATGCAATCAATACCATCTGTAAAACCACTGCTATTTGTTATATTTATATCTGCTGAAAGTTCAATGTTTCCTGACAAAATTTTGCTGGTGCAATCACTACAATTAACGCAATTTACAGCAGTTACATTTGCCACCCCCATTATACAAAAAAGAGCAAAAAGCCAGGTAATTTTTAGATTTTTCATAGTATGTAATTTAATTTTTTATTATTTTTAAACAAGTATTTATAAATTTGGATTTTTAAGGAAGTTCCGGAATTTTTATGTTATATTTTAAAAAGTAATGTCTCAATAACCACAACTGTCGCAGTGATTCTGTGTGTGAAGAAAAATAGGCGTCTTTTGTTTTGTCTATTGAATGCCCCATAAATTTGCCTTCTAATACCATATATAATTGATTGGATGACATTTCGCAACCATCCGGGAATTTAATTTCAGAATGACATATAGAAATGCCCATCTCCGTGCAAAATAACCCCCTAAAAGCGTGAGGATTTGTTGCATTAAGAACACTGTATTTTTTTTCTAATTCTTTGCACAAATGATATACCTTATTGCTGAATTTTTGTGCCCGTTGTTTTTCAGATAAATACGGATTGGATAGTTTAATAAATTTTTTTGTTTTTTCTGGATTTCCGACAGAATAATTCAATTTGAAGCGGAAATTTTGGATGAAGTCAAGTAAAACCTTTTCAGTATAATCATCAAAAAATAACTCCCTCCTTCCAGCTTCTGTTTTTGTTTTTCCGATGTGCAATATTTTTTTTGGGAGGTTTAGCCAACAATCGTTTTGTTTTGTCCCTTCCGTTGAAATTAAAAGAGGATATAATTCGGCATTTCTGCGAAGTCCAAAATAAGCAAGAATATAATACAATTCTTTCTTGTAAAGAGGTATATCCGGAGAAGCCATTATTTTTTGAAAGTCGGCAATGCTTATTTTTTCGTTGTGTTCAATGATGATGCCTACTCCCTTGGGGACAGAAACCTGCATTAATAATTTTAGCCGACGCAAGTTTTGGTTGATAATTGAATCATCTACGCCCCACTTTAAATTGTTTTCAGTTTCAAATCTACCGTCATACCAACCCAAAAATTTATTTATTGCGTTTTTGTACTGGTAAATTGTAGTTTTTGCTAGTCCTCTATTAAATACAGTCATCTTATCTCCCAAATCATTATAAAATTTTAGTATGTCTTTTTCTTGTATTTCTCCGTCAGGCATCGCTGGAGCAAATACTTCTAAAAGTGCCCTTCTTTGAGTAATTGTTTTCTTTGAAAGGTTACCGTTTTTTTCAATATCTTTCAGATAAATTTCAATTTTTTTCTTATCTTCAATTTCAGGCATTTTTAAATTTTATTAATTTTTGTTTTTAATTATTTTAATTATGAATAAATTATCAAATATTAAATATTAATTAAAATTATATTTTTGGTTATGCCATATTTTAATTAAGACCTATACATTATAAATCTTAATTCTGTGTCGTTGTATGTGTTATTTAATGTTTAAATATTAAATCTTAATTAAATATCTCAAACCGGTTTTTGAAAATTTATTGAGAAGTTACAATAAAATCAAGCCTATATTCGTCTTTTATTTTTCCATTATTCTCTAACCGGTCTAATATCATTTGATAGTATTCTAAATGTAACTCGCAACTGATAAAATTTCGGTTTAAATTTTTGCATAAAACTAATTCGCTGCCACTACCCCCAAATAAAATAAAAATATCATCATTTTTCTGAGTACAAGATTTAATTAGCATTTCCACAAGAGGTAAAGGAATTTGACATGAATGAAATGTCTTATCTTTGCTAACATTTTTAACAAGGTCAAAATAAAACCAACTATAAGGCATTCGCCCTAAATGTCCATCGGCAATCCTTTCCCGAATTCTTTTATCTGTCGGGTTCTGATAAGGAACAGCAACATTATCTTTATAAAAACTGTTTTCTTTTGATTTTGTCGCATGTAATATTGAACGATGAGCAGTTGTAAATCTTCTCGGACTGTGTCCAACATTGGTATTATAAACCCAAACATAATCCTGAACATCGTATGCCGATTCATCTAAATATTTAACTCTAAGATGTGCATTTTGTTTAGGATAATTCATCATAAATAAATTTCCTGTCGGTTTCAAAACTCTCATGCACTCTTTAGTAAGCTCAATATACCAATCAATATAATCGTTCCATTTTGTTGTATAATTTTTCCCGGCATAATTAATTCCTACATTATAGTCAGGATCGCCATAAACCATATCTAAACTGTTGTCAGGTAGTTTTTTTAAAATATGTAAAACATCTTCGTTAAATATTTTGTTTCTGAAATTTTCCATCCTGTGATATTTTGATGAATATGCTCATTACTTAAAAATATTTGTTTAGTGTTGTTCTTTTTTGTGCGTTTTTATTCAGCCACAAACATTCAATTCTTTTATCTCTCTTGTTGTTTTTTGTTTTTGCAACACTTAAACTTTGTTCGTGTTCTGTTTTTAACCAGCCGTTGCGTTCTAATTTTTATTTTGAGCGGATATAATAGCCAATTTTGCTTGTTGCAAATTAATTTAACAACTTTGTAAAAGACACCGGAGATAACACTAGGCTTGTTGCAAATTAATTTAACAACTTTGTAAAATATTTTAATAAATTCCTAATCTTACTGGGTGAAGCCCTACACCCTCTATTCCATTTGCATACGCATTTGGAATTGCTTTTTTAATTATATTATATGCACCGTTCACATCAGCGTTTATCTTTATTCCAGCTCTGCTTACAAACATTCCTCTGCTCGTTCTTTTACCAGCATAACTATCCAGGTGTTTTATTTCCTCACCATCTAAAAAACTGCACTTTGAAGTATGGCTTTCATTGACCAGCATCGTATTAATGCCTTCCTCCTCTCCTTTGTATTTAATCATTTTTATTAGTTTATCAAATGGAACTGACACGAAGTTTTGATTGTTTCTCTTTCCCATTTTACAATTCTGCTTCCATCCTTCGTTATGTCCGATTACGATAGTGTCTATGTTGTTTGTCTTGCAGATTTCTACAATTTTTTTACTTGTTTTATGAAAGAAGTCCTTAATCTTTAAGTCTCGTTTTATTAATAATCTGCTTAATTTCTTTGTTGTCCCTTTAATCCGACTTAAATCATAAAGACTTTGTAACTCTGCTTTTCTCTTGTTAAAGAACTGATTGACTGCCTTAACAACACCGCCCTTGACTATAATTGGAACGCTTCCAATATTGTCTACGATAGTTACGATGTTATTAAGTCCTATATCTATGCCTAAAACTCTTGCGGTGATAGTGTGTAGTGGTTTTATTGTCTTCTTATAAACCACATTAAGAATAAAACCCACCCCTTTTGGAATGATAGTAGAAGTTCCAATAACAGTATCATCACTTAATCTTGTCCCTACTATTAGGTTTATCTTTTTAGGTAGTTGGATATTTCTATTTTTAATTTTGATTTGCTGATTAGTGAACAGCAACATAAATTCTCCGTCCTTTGGTTTGTATCCTGGTATTGATGGTTTTCCTCTAAATTTTTCAGGGTGCTTTTTAAATTCCTTCATCGCTTTAAAAAATGATTTCCACGCTTTCTCTACTAATATCAGAATTTGTTGAGCTGTGCCAGAGGGTAGGATTTTAAAATTTTCACTGGTTTTTAATAAATGACATAGGCTACTATATGAAATCCACTTTCCAGTTTTAATGAATTCCTGTCTAATGATATATATCGCCTCATTATACAGGTTCTTGGATATGTGGCAGAGGTAACTCAACCATTTATTAGGTTTTAACCATATTTGTTCAGTTCTGTTTAAATTAACTTCACATATCATTTTAAAATATTAACAATTAAGATTAAATGATTAAAAATTAAATTATTTTGCAACAAGCTTAATGTATTTTTATCGTCAACCTTTGTTTTTTTTGTATTTTGTCATATTTATCTTCTGTGATAAGTTTTTTGTTGCAATTCTTTGCACAACTCTCACAATGAAAGATACAACACCCTTCACGGTTAGCTCCGCACTCTTTACAATTACATTTAGTTATTGTTTTTTTTAAATTTATTTTTTAATTTTAGTTTGATAGATTAAAAGTATGCAAATTTAGACCCGCACTCTTTACAAATTTTCGTTTTCCATTTTCTCTCAGAATTGCATTGAGGACATTTGAATACCTTTTTGCAGAAAAAAAACGAATATATACCTTCTATAATTCCCATTTCCAAAAAAACCAGTTTTTTCGGAAAGTAATATGTATTTTGCTCTGCCATTTTACTTATTGTTTATTTTTGTATTTGCTTTACTTCGTCAAATTTTATAATTCATTTTATTTACTATTTGCTATAACGAAAATTTTTTATTTTTTCAAAAACAAATGCGATTATTCCTGCTATGCCAACAAAAACAGGTAAAAAGAATATCGCTGTCCAAAAAACAAAAAATAGCAGAATACTGTCCCCTAACTTAGATAAAATTTTCATATTTTTCTTTTAAATTTAATTTTTTATTTTTCATCTTTTTTTCTTTTTTTCTTTGCATTTCGTCATATTCCTCTTCAGTGATGAGTTTTTTATTCTTGTTCTTTGCGTCGCAGTCATTAAAATTTTCAGTACAACAACCTTCATGATAAAAATAGCATCCCTCACGATTACATTTTGTTACCATTGTTTTTTCTTTTTTTTCTTTTTTTCTTTGCATTTCATCATATTCCTCTTCGGTGATGAGTTTTTTATTCTTGTTCTTTGCGCAACTTTTAAAATTATCAATACAACATCCTTCGTGATTATACTCGCACTCCCCCTTATTACATTTTGTTGCCATTGTTTTTTATTTTATTTTTAATTTTTTAATGTTTTAATACTTAATCTCTTAATACCAATTAATATTGGTGTCTTGGACGTCTTAAATTTCTACTATTGTAGATTACTATTGTATGGTTTAGACACCTTAAATTTCTACTATTGTAGATGTACATAAATCATCTTAAATTTTGTTTTATTTCTTTTATTTTTATTTTAATTTCCTTCATTTCTTTGTGTGCTTGCCAACACATTAGAATTGTTACAAATATCCCCAACATCATTATTATGTAAACACAGTTCCTCAAATCGTTTTCAAGAAATGTAGTCACGTAAGCATAAATTATAAGCAATTCAAAATAGATGAATGCTTTAATTATGTCCTCTACTAAGTATCCAATCATCCCTTCGATTTCTCCTAATTTTATTTCGTTTATTTCTTCCATTTTTATTCCTCCAGTAATCTTTGCAACCCCTGTATTCTTTGTTCTTCTATATGTGCAAGTATATAATCATATATCTCATCTGTATTTTTTATTTCTATATATTTTACACCAAATTTTATCAGGTATTTTTCTATAAGCACATCTATTATTTGCTGAAAGGGCAAGCTAGTTGACCTTACTCCGTCATTTACGAGATATTCCTCTTTTTTTATTCGCATAAAAAAAAGACAGTCATACCTTTTTAGATATTTTTGTAACATATCCTGCATGATGTCCATATCATCATTTCCGAAAGCGTGTTTGAAATATATCCAGTTATCCATTGCGCTTCTGTCTCCCAAAATTACCGAATTTTCATTTCGGCCATTTGCTTCAATTTCCCACCTCATCTGCGTCAAAAATATCCATTCTTGTGTTGTTCTTGTTGTTTTTTCATTAATTGGAAATGGGCAGTTTCTTGCAGTTTCAGGTATTGTTACCACCTTTATACCTTTTTTGCATAATTTAGCAGCAACATCATACATTGCTGTTGTTTTTCCTATCCCGTGCGTGCCTACTATCGCAAATCGCAGGTTGTTTCTCCCGTCATACATTTTTTATTTTATTTTAAAAATTTTAATTATTTTGATAGATTATCTTTTTATTTATTGGTAATTTCTGTTATCTTTTGTAATTTTTCGCTATCATTTATTAGTTTTTTCATTTGTGTGTCATTTTTACAACCTTTTCTGAAGTTTTTGCACAGAAAAACAGTATTGGGGATGTTTTGATATTCTTTCAACATCTTTCCACAATATTGTTATAGAAAAATCCTTTTCCGTGTTTATTTTTTTGCCGAGATTTATTGCAAATATTTCTTTGTTTGTATCCCACTCTATGTCGTTATGTGTTCTTTTTATATTCTCTGCTTGTTTCTCTGTTGTTGTTTGCACGCTGTCTATTTCGTATATATTTACGCTTTCGCTACTGTCATCTACCAGGACAATTGTATCTCCCTTTCCGAATTGCCTGAATTCCACTTGTTTTGTGCCATCTTCTATTTTTTCCAAATAATCCTTTTTTATTTTACAAATTATTGTTGCCATTTTTGTTTATATTTTATTTTTGTTATTTATTTTATTTTATTTTATCGTAGCAATTGTTGTTCTTTCACTTTTATTTTATATTTACAGTTTTTTATTAGTTCTTTAAGTCTTTGTATTTCCTCTACACCTATATCTGTAAAGTTTTTTAGCGTAGCTTCTGCCTTTATTATTGTTTCATTATACTCCATTATATCCATTATATTTCCTCTATCTATGCCCGTATCCTTTATTTTACTGCATAATTTTAGCAGTTTTTTTATGCTTTTGGGCTTTGTTTTTTTAGGGTTCAATAATAATTTTGGATTTGTGTGTGCCTGGAAAACTGCCATTATTTCATAGCATTGTTTTGCACTATTTAAATCTATTTTTGTGTCTTTGTTTAAAAAATGCTCTAATTCTAATTTTGCACCTTTCTCTGTCAATTTGTATTCAAGCAGACATTCGCACTTTTCACAAGATTGAGGAATATCCCAAAAATCTGGCTCTACTTCATATATATAGCTATTATCCGCCCCTGTTTTTTCTGCACAGGCTTGACATAAAGGACCAGTTTTCTCGCAGTCATTTATCACCTGATATATTTTTTGTGGTTCTGCTTTCTTTGATAACTGGCCGATGATATCCACAACCCTTTGTATTGTTCCCATGCTTTTTTTGTAGTTGTCTTTATTTTCCCCCCCAGCAGTCAATTTACTGCTCTTACTTTTCATCTTGTTTTATTTATTTATTTATTTTATGTTTATTTTTATTTTATTTATTTTCAGGCAAATTTTCGTATAACTTTCCAAAAACCCACCTTGCATCTTCAAGTGCCCGAGTCCTCTTCCATTTTATTATTTTATTTTCCCTCAAAATATACAGAATATTTCCATCTATTCCCATCACATTATTTATAAAAGAATTAGTTATTTCTTCCGGAAGATGTTTTTTTTTCGTATCTAAATCGTTGTCATTTATTTCTGTGTATTTGTTTGTTACATATTGTTCTGTTGTTGTGAATATTATCATCACCTCTTTTGTTCCTGCAAAAATTTCATAACTCATTTTTAGACCTTTTTTTATACAAAACATTATGGCATTTTTAAATTCTTCTGCATACTCTTCTAAATCTTCTTTTTCTGCAGGTATGTTTTCAACGTGCATATCTGACTTTCTTCCTATTTCCAAAATTTTTCTGAAATCGTAAATTATACAAAATTCATAGTAATCTAATTTGCCGATTCTCTTTTTTAACTTTTTTGTATCCGCATTAAAAATGTTCGTTTCTATTTGTTGTTGTTGTTCGCTTTTAAATATTTTCCGTTTTTCTTTGTCTTTTTCCATTTTACTTATTGTTTATACTTATTGTTTATTTTTATTTATTTTTGTGTTTACCCTTGTAAGATATAGTTTCCCCATTGCTCTGCCATTGCATTTGCAATTCCGGGAAAAGTTCTGCTCCTGTTTTTACTGTGATTTGTCCCGCCACTGTGACACTGAAACCACTTGCTGCCGTTTGATTTGCCGTTTTTTATATATCTTTCGCCTTTTGAAACAACATTTATATATAGCAACTTTGGGAGGTTTCTGAGCCATAAACAGGTTCTCTTGCTCACTTCATCACCAAATTGATACGGCTGTATTATTTGTGTGTATGGTGGCAGGTGAGTATATTTATGTGGAACAGGATTTTCAACAGCCACAAATTTTATGTCCGCATAAAGAAGTTCAAGAAAAAAATGTTCTGCTTTCTGCATATTTTCCAGTCTTCCCTCTTTAAATATATGCTGAACTCCTGAATTTGCTAAAAAAGTACAGGGCGGGTGGGCAATCATCATATCCCATTTTTCCTCCTTTAAAATTTCAAAAACATCCTTTTCAAAGTGCCATTCTGGATTACCTTCTGTTTTTATTATGTCGCATGAAAAAGTGTTTGAAAATCCTTTGTCACGAAACGCTTTACATACTACCTGCGAAAACTCGCAGGCTATTAGTATTTTTATTGTTTCTTTTTGTGTTGTCATTTTGTATTTTCGTTGAACTTGCTTGATATCATGCATAAATCACTCGTGACTGTCAAAGAATCACTTAACTTCCACCCTTTATTGACCATATTCTTTTCTTTTATTTTCCCGGCACATTCATCACAACAATCCCTGCTGCCGCCACATTCATTCATTATTTCTTCGTCTATGTCCGAAATCCACATTACACTGTCTTCATTTATACTTGTCCGGCCATAAATATCTTCTGAAAAAAATTCTTTCTTTAAAATTTTATATAATCCGGGTTTTATGCCTTCATTAACTACTTCATCCGTTATTATGTCTGATATTAAAATTATGAAGTGGTTTACTTCTATTTTTTCCAGATCAACCTGGCACACACAACATTTTTTTTTATAAACATAACATTTGTCGCAAGTTGTTCCCCAGTCATTATTTCTATTATCAGAGAGTTCTTTTCCACAAGTATCACAATATTTTTTTCCCATTTTGCTTATTTTATTTATTTAACTTATTTTTAGTTTGCCTCCTCTGTAGTTATGTGTGCCTGTGCAGTTTGTTCTGCTGCACAAGAGTTTTCAAATTCAACCACTCTTTTTATATCTGCTTTTGAAAGGGTTCTGATGAATTCTTCTCGTGATATGGCTTCTCTATCCCTCACCTTTACCCCGTTCTACGTTATCGCTGTAATCTATTTCTCCGTTATGCCTTGAGATTACTCTTCTTATTTTGTATCCTTCCATAGTCCTGCTTTCCCAGATTGTCATTTCCTCTACTTCTATTCCCTCTACAAGTTTCACGCTTGTAGTCGCTTCCTTATTTTCTGTTTCTTTTTTTATTGCTTTAAATTCTGCAATTTGTATTTTTTTCACCATTTCAAGTGTTGCAAATTTGATGAA
>MTER01000042.1 GCA_002083985.1 Candidatus Altarchaeales archaeon A3 | reverse complement strand
CCTATTGTTAATTTATTTCGCATTTTTTGTGTTTGTTTTTTATAAAATGAGCAGTTACAAAATTTTTTACCACAACTTATTGAGAAGTTACGTTAATTGTCCTGAAAAAACACACTTGTACAACATGGTATCAAAGACAATAGAAAAGCACAATAACAAACATAGAATGCCATTTTGAGAGATTAAACGAGTTTAGATACATGAGAATTGGTTGTAGAAATCAGCACAGCAATCCGTTATAATCAGTTGTTTTTTACTGTTTTATCAAAGTTTTAACTCCTTCGGCACCTTCATTTCCGAACACATAAACCTTAAAGTTTCCTTTTTCCCCTTTTACATCCCTTATTATTTTTAAATCCTTAACGCTTAAATTTATTAAATCCAAATCACTAACTAAAATTTTATTTTTAAAATTAACAATTACAAAATTTCTTAAATTTTTTGCTATGTCTGTGATTTCATTCGCATCTAAATAATCTGTCTGCAACCTGACTGCTTCTTTGCCTTTCAGATTTTCCTTTAAAATTTCGCAAACTATGTTTTTTAATTCCTTATTTTCCTTTCTCAA
Source organism: Candidatus Altarchaeales archaeon A3 (assembly GCA_002083985.1). GTDB lineage: Archaea > Altiarchaeota > Altiarchaeia > Altiarchaeales > Altiarchaeaceae > Altiarchaeum. Next base: position 5,631 of record MTER01000042.1, on the reverse strand, counting down.
GCCCTTCCATTCATCGAAAAACCTTTCACATGTCTTTGGAAGTTTGGAAATTTCAACCGAAAATGTTGCCGAACTCTTTTTTAAAATTTTCTCATTATTAGTTATATATTCCATCGCTTTTTTCCCCGCAACAAATTCCAGCCGCAAGACCCCGTCCTGAATTCTTTTCTGTCCGGTGAGCTTTATAATTCCTACATCCCCTGTATTATTAAAATGTGTTCCTCCGCATGCCTCTGCATCAACCAGATTTCCTTTATCATCCGATATTTTTATAACTCTTATAAATTTTCCCGGAACCGCACCTCCCTGATAAAGACGGAATCCGTATTTGCTTTCCGCATTGTTTCTTTCCATAAATGAAATTTCTATGTTGTTTGCACTTGTAACAATCTCGTTTGCATCCTGCTCTAATTTTTGTAATTCGTCATCTGTCAGCAACGCATAATGGGTAATATCTAATCGTGCCATATCAACCGACTTATGAGCACCGCTCTGGTATATGTGATTTCCAAGTAAATTTCTTGCACATGCATTAATTATGTGTGTTGCTGTGTGGTGGGTGGTTAATTGTCCTCTTCTTTCTTTATCAACCTTACAATGCACAACCTGATTTTCTTTTAAATTTTCAATATTTCCTTCAACTTCGTGTCCAACAATTTTTCCTTTTTTCTGAACCTCACTAACCCTTAAATTTCCAATAAATCCCATATCACATTCCTGCCCCCCTCCTTCGGGATAAAAATATGTCTTGTCCAAAATTATGTATGTCTTTCCTTTATCTAAATTTAAAATTTTTAATATCTTTGCATCAAATTCAAAAATTTCCGAATCTTCATAATACAAAAGTTCCGTATCTGGAATTCCTTCCGAATTTAAATTTGAGTCCGAATTTTCTTTTTCAACATTTCCCTTATTTTCCTTTTCGTGTGCCTTTGCAACCCGAATGTAAAAATCATCGGGAATTGAAATTTCTGACTTTTCATTATCTCCTAAAAATTCCTTAACTATCTCGGGATTCAGTCCGTAAGTATCATAAAGCAGTATTAAGTCATCTGTCTCAATATTCCTTTTTTCTTTCTCAACTTGCTTTACTAATCTGCTTACAATGTTTTTTCCTTCCTTCAATGTTTCCACATACTTTTTCTCTTCTATATCAACCAAATTTAAAATTTCAACCCTGTTTTCATTAACATCAGGAAATTCGTTTTTAAATGTATCTATCTGCTTTTCAACTATTTCTGCGAGCGGAATGCCTAAATTTAAATTTTTTAACGCCCTTATTGTTCTCCTGACTAACAGCCGTGCAAAATATCCTGCCTTTGTATTTGACGGAACAACGCCGTCATTCAGCAAAAACATCAGTGCTCTGGTGTGGTCTGCAACCGCATATAAATTTTCATACGGAAACACAACATTATTTAGTTCGTCAACACTAATTCCAATCCTTTTTGCCGCTTCTTCTCTTAATATATTCAGGTCTCTGTTTGATTCAACATTAAAATTTCCTGCAACCCTTGAATATTCTGCTAAAATTTTGCTCTGATAATCATCGGATTTTATACCTGCTTTGTCCTTTAAAAATTTCAACACATCCGGAAAGATGCATTCGTACGCATTTTCTTTTCCCTGAGACATCCAGACAAATCTTTCAAGTCCGTAACCGGTATCAACAACCTGCATATCCATTAACTCTCTTTTGACATTGCCATTGTTATCACTGACATCTTTATACATCATAAAAACCAGGGTTGCAAGTTCAATCCCATCAACAATTACTTCAAAACAGGGACCTGCATTTCCTCCGCCTTCCCATTCCGCTTCAACATAAGTGATGTGTTTTGGCTTAATTCCCAGTCGTTCAGTTAGCAGTGTGTTGCATAATTCAACCGTCCTGTCTTTAAAGTAAATAAATTTAGCCGTTTTGTTAAATACATGGTGTGCGAGCATCTCAAACATTGTAAAATGCCTTCCTGTTTTTCCGACATTGTCAATATCGTTAAATCTCACGCATGTCTGGGAAATTGTCAGAGGATTTGCCGGCGGCTCAACGGTTTCGTTTAAAACATGCGGCTGAAAATCATAAATTGACGCCTGCGTGAAGAAAACATCATCCCTCCATCGTGCTGTTATAGGATAACGGTTAATTCTTTTGTGACCATTCTCTTCAAAAAATTTAAGATAAAATTCTCTCATCTCGTGCAGATTCATTGATTTATTCATGGGAGAGTTTCCGATAAATTTATATTCTCCGCAAGGGGGTTCGCCGCAAATTTCTGTGTTTTCATCCTGTGTCCGGAAATACCTTTTACATATCGGACACTGCTTTCTGTAAAATTTGTTTGTCCTGAAATATTCAAGTTCGTATTCTTTTGGATCCATTGTTATGTTTTATTGACAGATATATTTATATTTGAATTGTTCAAAATTATAATGTTTTTAAAATTAATTTTTTCAGAATTTAAGATAAAAATAGGAATAAGATAATTGGGTATACTTCACAACCCCACAAATTGAGCTTTTTTAAATTTCTGAAATTATAATTATTTTATAATTATGCTATTCAGCCACTCAAAAAAATTATGGGTAAATTTTGCACCTTCTGAATAGTTACAAATAAATTAATATTTAGTAAAAAAATTATAATTAGTATATAAAATTTAATAAATTAAAAATTTATCTGTCTAAATTTAAATCTGTCTAAATGGCGAAATTACAAAAAATGGGGTCTGAGGGACCTCCGGGAGTAGCGGGACTTGTCCGATATTTTGATGTTGATGAAGGCGGACCAAAATTAGACCCGATGCTGATTATAGGAGTAATTGCAGTTATTATAATTGCAGAGGTGGCATTAGGAGCGTTACTGAAAATTTAAAAATTTGATGCTCATCCCTTTAAATTAGGTTAATTAATTTGAGGGTGTATTTTAAAAATATGTTTAAAAAGTATATTTTTAAAAAAATAAAATTTTTTTGAAATATTAATTTAATTCCAAACCTTAATAATTAATTCGTATTTGTTTAGATATATAAAACGCAATAATATATTTGACAAATATAAATTTATCAGAAAGGACAAAATCATAAGAATATGCTAAATTTAATTTTGCGTTTTATATAATTGGATTTTACTAAAAACTATAAGTTTTCAATTTTTAAAATTTTTAAATGAGAGCAAAGCGAACTTATATTTGATTTTGTAGTTGTTTTGTAAGTATTCAGAGGGTACAAAAATTTACCTGTGAAAATTTCAAAAAATTTACCCTTAATTTTTTAGGTTGCTGAATAGTTACATTATTTTAAAATAGGGAGATTTTAAAATATCCTAACGATTTTCAAAATCATAAAGATTTTTGAAAGACACGAACGAATTGTATGTAAGTGGGGTTATTTTCAAAACGCAGAGTTTTGAAAATATCCGAGCGTAAGCGAGGTTATGTTTCATTTAATAAAAACGCAATTTCTGGATTTATGAAATACATCTGTTTTTGCTTCAAGTGGTATAAATTGTAGTTTCTCCGCACAAATTTCACATCCCTTATCTTTTTCAGCATTTTCCAATCTTTTCAGTGCAATCTCAACATATTCCGAATTACTATCAATCCCGATAAATTTTCTTCCCAACTTTTTTGCCGCAACTGGGGTTGTTCCGCTTCCTGCAAAAGGATCTAAAACAATCGCATCTTCTGAAAAAGTTGCTAATTTAATTATATATTCGGATATTGCAATGGGTTTTACGGACCTATGAGTATTAAATTTTCCTTTCTCTTCTTTAGATGGTTTGGGTAAAAGAAAATATTTATCTATGTCTTCATTAATTTCATCTGTGGCGATAACATTGGAAGGAAACATTTCTTCTCCAATCCTTACATTTGTATTTAACAGTCCAACATTGTATTTCAACATGTTATCTAAAAATGTCTTCTCACACTTTTTTTGTGCTACAACAATTGGCTCAAAACATGACTTTATTTGAGGAGTCTTCCAGCCATTTAATTTTTCTTTTAATTCAGTTCTCATTTTTTCATCACAGTTCAATTTATCAATGAAATGATTGAGCGACATTGCTTTTGGCTGATTTTGGGTGTAAAGCCATATAAAACAATCTCTTATCAGGAAACCAGCATCATCTACTGCCGAAGCCAGCCTGTGATAAAGACGAGGACTTGAAAAAGAAAAGAAAAACCCACCTGGTTTTAATATTCTGTATAATTGTTTTGAGACCTCTAAAAACCATTCATACAATTTCATACCTTGCTCCTTATCAAATTTCATACCTGGCGGAAGAGATTTTACTACATTACAATATTTTGTTATATTTGAAACTGTCTTATAATTCCATTTATTATCCATCTTATCAAGGAAATATGGGGGGTCTGTCAATACAAGGTCAATTGAATTATCTTCTATTTGAAGTAAAATTTCCAAAGCATCTCCTAATATGATTTTGTTTATTGTTTTATCATTCATTTTGAGGGGCTCCTTTAAATTCTTCGGACAATATTTTATAAACCTTTCGTCTGATTTCTTTATCTGACCTTTTTATTACATTATGATTAGCTAATTTTATCACCCGCCCTCTTTCATCATAAACCCAGTTGTTTCTATCTGCGCGATTACACTTTTCACATTGTGGAATAATATTGTCCGGAACTAATGGCTTATTCGGATCTTTATGTGCTTTTTGTAATCGTGTAATGGTGTTTGGCCAATGAATATTTGGCCCCCCTTCCTTTGAACCACATGTTGCACACCTATAACCGTACTCTTTTTTCAATTCTTCCCAATCTTCTATTTGTTCAATCCTGTGCCCATGAAAAGCAGGATAAGGTTTTTCCAAAGAGACAAGCTGATATTCTCCGCGTATAAGATGAACATCTCTATTATCTCTCCCACCTGCTGCAATATACCATCCTTTTTGAGCGCCGAGGTGTCTCGCTTGCTGGACATCATTTACATTAGGATGATATTGACGAATAAAAACAGTTAACTCTTCTTTTGAGACCTTTTTTGTATTTGGATATTTTCTGGCTAAATAGACCAGCACAAGAGCATCTTTGGTAAATTTTCTTTGTTTATCTAACAATCCCGGCATCTTCACACCCTGACTTTTTAAATATTTGTTGTGATGCTCGCAAATCATAGCATAAATATTCTTAATTTCCGCATCAGATAACTTTTTTGTCATTTAAATTTTTTAAATTTCTTTCTACATTGTTTTAATAATTCCTTTTATTTTAATAATTTCTTTCATATCATAAGTGTTGAAAAATTATTTTTTAACCCATCTTACGAAATTTTCCAGAAATTTTAGTCCTGCCTTTCCCGACTTTTCAGGATGAAACTGTGTTGCTATAAAATTTTCCTTTATGATAACCGCAGGAAAATTAACACCATAATTACAACTTGCAGAGACACAATCGTATGTCTTTGGATTTGCATAATAAGAATGGACAAAATAGAAGAAGTTATTATCCAAACCATTTAATACAGGATGTGCTTTTAAAATTTTAATTTCATTCCAACCGATATGTGGAACCTTTAAGTCCCTAAATTTTATGTTCTTTCCGCTGATTATTCCCAATCCGTTTGTTCTTTCTGCTTCTTCGCTTCCGTCAAGTAAAATTTGTAATCC
>MTER01000041.1 GCA_002083985.1 Candidatus Altarchaeales archaeon A3 | reverse complement strand
TTAAATCATACAATAAAACTCCTAAATTATTATGTGCTTTAGCATCATATGGATTTATTCTTATTGCTTCCCTATATTCTTTCTCTGCTTCTTCATAGCGTTTTAAATCATACAATAAAACTCCTAAATTATAATGTGCTTTAGCATCATATGGATTTATTCTTATTGCTTCCCTAAATTCTTTCTCTGCTTCTTCATAGTGTTTTAAATCATGCAATAAAACTCCTAAATTATTATGTGCCATAATTTGGATTTATCCTTATTGCTTCTCTAAATTCCTTCTCCGCTTCATCATATCTTTTATCGTTTTGAAATTTTATTGCTATCATTAAGTGTGATTTTCCTTCTTCCATCTTCTTTTCTTCTAAAAGGAATATATTTGGGAGGAAAGTTTTTTCTTTTTTCAGTTTTTTTATCAAGCCATTTTTCATTATTCTGTTTATTTGTGTCCTTAATACATCATCACTTTGAAATAAATATTTTGCAAGGTCATTTAATTTCACACCTTCATTCTCTTTTTCTTTTTGAATTATATATTTACTCACATACCCAATTATTACTTTTTGTTGAGGTGTCAAATTTTGAATTAAATAAGCAATAATAGAACTATTTTTTATAATTGCACTCTGAATAGCAACAGATATATTGCCGTTATAATCTTCTATTACAGAGATTATCGCTTTTATATTGTCATTAGCATTTTCTATGATTAAGTTAATATCCTCCTCTTTTATTTCCTTTTGAAAAATTATATTTATTTCTTTTATATCTTTACTTTGGTATTCAACCGGCTTAAACAAAAAAAACCTGTAAAAAGGAGTATCATATCTTAAAAAATATTTGTTAAATTCGTTGCTTCCTAATGTCGCGGTGCTTATAATATTGATTCTAAATTCCTGTATTGTTGCTCTTAAATATGCGGCAAAATCCTCGCCCAAATTCGCAAGCATCTTGTCAAAGTCATCAATAAATAAAATTTTACCAAAATTCATAAAATAAATCTTTGCCGCGGACTTGTAATCCTCTCCTTCTTTTATTTCTATTCCGATTCTATAAAAAAATTCTCTTGAAACAAAAATGTTTTTGCCCTCTATAAATTCACATTTTTCAGTAGGGCAATTTACATACAGATTTCTAAGGATAGTAGTTTTTCCCGAATGCTCTTTTCCGTACAATAAGTAAATAATTTGCTCTCCGGATGATTTTTTTATATTTTCAAACACATCTTTATTATTATTTTTAAATATTTGGTAGGAAATTCTTTCTTTTTGAAAAGTAACATCTTCTTTTGTTGTTCTTTCTGATTTCAATATCTCCTGCAATCTATCAATCAATTTTTCAGCCATTTTCTAATATGTTCTTTAAAAAATTTTCAAAAATTTTCCTGTCAAAGTCATACATTATCCCCCACCAAAACAACTTCGATACAAAATGGTATTTTCCATTATTTTCTTTCAATATAAATTGCTCTCTTGATACCCTTCCAAAAATTTCAGAAGAAACATAAGGTTTAAGTTCATTCTCTGAAGCTGGAAGGTATTGGGATATATTTTTAAGACAGGTAATATCTTCCTTTTCAAGATAAGGATATTGTCCTTCCAAGTTAAATTCGGGTTTTTTTATGACTGATATAAGAGCATCTTTTATTTTTTCATTGTTTACTTCTTTCTCGCTTAATTCGTAATATAGTGATACTAAATCTTTAGGGAGGGTTCCCCACACACTAATAATTTTATCAAAATATTTATCCTCATTATTCAATTTCAAAACACACCTTATAAAATTTTTTGCCGTTTCTTCATTGAAAACATCTATATCTATGGGCCAAAACGAGCTAAAGTATTTTTGATAAGAAGTGGTAAATATATTTTCAGAACCTGTAATTACAAATGTAGAATTTTTTACATCTGTTTCCTTAATTTTTGCATCAAAATAGGGTAAAAAGGATTCAAAATTATCTATTGTTTTATCGTGCCTTAACTCCCCAAGTTCGTCAATAAGTATTAAAAATTTCTCATCTTTTTGTTCTTTTATAGAATTAAAAAAAATATCACCTATGTCCTTATATTTCTCCTTTTTGAGATTGATTGTTTTTTCTTTATTCCATTTTTCTTTATTTCTTATTATTGTCTCTTTTAAAACTTTTTTTAATTCCTTTAAATTTTTGTACTGGTAGTAGAATCCTATTCTTTTATTTATTATATCCCCAATTATCAATTTTACATCTTTGCTTCTCTTATCATCATCTGTTCCTTTAATCATACACAAAATAGGAATATTATAATGTAGTGCAAATTTATATTCCTCAACAACGGGCTTATCACCATTTTCATTACTTAATTCATCATAACCCAACATTAAAAGAAATGCTGTGGAATCTTTAATATTCTCTTCTTCACTTTTTTTTACATCACCACATACAATATTTTCAATAAGAAAAGGACTACATTTATTTTCTTTTATAATTTTTTCGACAATTTCTCTTTCTTTTTTAAATTCTCCTTCGTATTTTGTTCCTTTGGAACTTACAAAAATTTTCGGATGCTTTGCAGATACAAGCAAGTTTGCAAAAAAAGAACTTATATCTCTATCCGATTGACAATCATATTTGACGATGTTATATTCTTTACTTTTTCTTATTTCTATAGCATTTAGCAATGTGGTTTTTCCAACCCTCCTTGGGCCCAATAATATCAAGTTCTGATTATTGGAAATATGTTTTTCTATTTCTTTTAGTTCTCCAGCTCTTCCAAAGGGATTTGGAACCTTAAGGGGCGATAAGTTTAATTTTAAATCTTCTGACTGGGGCATTTTTATTTGAAACGATTTTGTTATGAAACGATTTTGTTATGAAACGATTTTGTTATGAAACGATTTCGTTTTATTAATTCTGTTTTGTTATATAAATATTAAAAACTTCAGTCATTTTTGAAACATTTTTGTTTCATTCTAAATTTGTTTTGAATGCCGAGATTTTAACTACAATACTATTAAGAAGCAAAGTGTAGTGGAAAACCAACTAAAAGATGAAGTATTGAAAGTATTATATAAACAATGTGACGGGTTACTGCTTAAAAAGATGGAAGATATTTTTGAATTTATATATCTATTCGGATGGTACAAAAATTACTAAAAACTGCGGGTTTTTAATCTTTAAAAATCTATTGGATTTTTAAATTACCTTTAAAAATTTCAAAAAATACAAAAAATTTATCTGTAATTTTTTGGGGGCTGAATAGTTACAAATTTATTTTATTTTTGTCCTGTTAAAAATTTCACATTCAAAAATTTCTCAACTTCTTCTTTGCTCAAATATCCTTTTTCAATAATTATCTCCTTAATACTTTTATTTGTCATCCTCCTCTCTTTTGCGATTTCTGCACATTTGTCATATCCAAGAACCGGATTTAATGCAGTTATCAAAGACAACGAATTTTCCACATAAAATTTACATTTATCTTCATTTGCTTTGATTCCTTTAACTGCCTTTTCTGCAAATATGTTTGTTCCGTTCGTTAAAATTTTTATTGATTCAATTAAAGAATAAGCAATTACAGGCATATAGGTGTTCAATTCAAGCTGTCCTGCTGCACAGCAATTCGTAATTGTCAAATCATTTCCCATAACCTTAAAGCAGACCTGATTTATTGCCTCGCAAATTGAAGGATTTATTTTTCCAGGCATTATTGATGAACCGGGTTCAACCGCAGGCAGAAAAATTTCGTTAAATCCCGTATAAGGCCCCGAGTTAAGCAGTCGTAAATCATTTGAAATTTTGTTCAAGTCAATTGCGAGCATCTTTAACGCAGATGAAAAATTTGCAATATCTGTTAAAAATTGCACTTCCTCAATTCCGTTTTTTGCAGGAATAAATTTTTTTGACAAATATAAATTTAAATATTCAACTGTCAAGTCCCTGAATTTCGGAGGCGTATTTATCCCGGTTCCGATAGCATTCCCACCTATTGCTAATTCCTCCAAAAATTTTCCGGCAAAATTTACTCTTTCAATATCTTTCTCAATCGCTCTTCTGTATGCATAAAATCCCTGTCCGAGTGTCATCGGGACTGCATCCTGTAAATGTGTTCTTCCCGACTTTAAAATATCCTTAAATTCATTGCCTTTATCGGAAAGCACCTTTTCCAGATTTTTCATCGCATCGGTTAAATTTTCACTTAATAGGTAAGCAGAAATTTTCATTGCACTCGGCATCACATCATTTGTTGATTGTCCTTTGTTCACATCGTCATTCGGATGAATTATTTTCTTTCCGAAATTTTCCTTTCTGTTTTCCAAAATTTCAACAGCAAGATTTGCAATTACTTCGTTTACATTCATATTCAGCGAAGTTCCGGAGCCAGCCTGAAAAATATCAATCTGAAACTGAGCTTTATATTTCCCGGAATTTTTTAAAATTTCTTCGGATGCCCTGATAATTGTATCTCCTTTTCTTTTGTCAATCGCTTTTAATTCCAGATTTGCCTTTGCACAGGAAATTTTTAAATAAATAATTGCTTCAATCATCTCCTCATACATCATAATTCCGGAAATCCGGAAATTTTCAATTGAACGAACTGTGTGAATTCCATAATATGCATTACCTGGCACTTCCTTTTCTCCAAGCGAGTCCTTTTCTATCCTGAATTTCATTTTAAAATTTATTTTAAAATTATTTTAGTAACTATTCAGCCACCCAAAAAAATTACAGGTAAATTTTTGATTTTTTTGAAATTTTCATAGGTAATTTAAAAATCCAATAGATTTTTAAAGATTAAAAACATGCAGTTTTTAGTAATTTTTGCACTCTCTGAATAGTTACGAAATTATTTTATTCTCTTCCGATAGGTTTGGAACACCATTTCTTGCCGGCAGTCCACCCTTCCGATGCGGAATCAATAATATCAAATTTTGGGATGTATGGCTTTATGTCTAAAAGAAGCGTATTGTTTAATATATCAACACCTTCAACAGTTAGGATATTCTTATTACGCTTCAGCAATTTCACGATGGATATACCTATATTGTTTGGCCTGCATGGATGCCTCGATGCATAGATTCCGTGTGGCTCATCATCTAAGAATGTTGCGCGCACCATTTCTATATCACCCGCCCGGTCGAAGAGATAAAGCAAATATATATGCGAGAAGGTTTCTATATCTTTCAATCCTGCTCCAAATTTATCAAATACCTCTATGCTACCGATTGATTTAGACGAATAAATCGGCTGGATGGGACACTCATCTTTTGTAAGGTATGGCGTATGAATAATACCAATAGGTTTTATCTTCAGGTTATCCTTTAATACACATATATTATTTTTCATCCTATCTTTACTTTTTCCGCACATTCCCTGCAAATCCATATACCTTTTTCACCTTTTTTCTCCCTCTTTAAAATTTTTAGCCGGCCTGTAAGTGTTATATCAAAGTCCTTTTTACATATTGCACATACCCTCATCTTTTCTTTTTGACCCATTTTAAATTTTATTTTACTTTAAATTTTTTATTCAGTTCCTCAACAATTGCTTTTCCAAATTCCCTTGACGCCCACGGACCATTAGCAGTAATTAAATTTTCATCCTTTACAATCACCGTCTTTTGCAGAAAACTCTCGTCAGCATCAATCGGAACGCCACCTCCCGCAATTACATCTTTGTCCTGTCCGGGCCAGATTGTCGCTTTTTTGCCCTTTAAAATTCCTGTTTTGGCAAGAACTGCGACCGATGAACAGATTGAAGCAACAAACATTCCTTTTTCTTCTGCATGTTTTATCAGATGAAGCACTTTGTTTTCCTTTAAAAGATTCAGCCAGCCGGGACTTCCACCCGGAACAACAATTGCAATAAAATTTTTATCTAAATTTTCTATTTCAATTTCATCAAATGTCTTATCTGCTTCTGCTGATTTTAGCATTCCCGAAATTATTCTCGCGGGAACAATTTTCTGTTTTCCTGCAGTAATAACCTTAAATCCCCCGTTCTCAACTTCTTCCTTTGAGTAGAAATATTCCTCAGGCCTGAATCCGTTTCCTATAATATACAGGATCTTTAAGTCCTTTGCTTCGTTTGTCATTTTAAAAAATTTGGGATTTTCTTTTATTTTGCTTTGCTATATAATTTTTACTTGTAAATATTCAGAGGGTAACAAATTTTATCTGCAAAACTTTCAAAAAAATACAATTTCAAAAATGAAATTTTTGAAAGACACGAATGAAGTGAGCGTAAAAATTAAAAAATTTACCCGTAATTCTTTGGATGGCTGAATAGTTACTTTTGCTTTATAATTTAATTTTATAAATTATGAAAAAAAGATAAAATATAAAATTTTAAAATTTAAAATGTTAAATTTTCTCTCAATAAGTTGGACAAATAAATTTCATAACTGTTCATTTTATAAAAAATACGAATATGCTCAATATTAAGTGGATTTATTAATAATTATAAACTTGCTCAATATTAAGGGAGTAAATCACTAGTAACCGTCAAAAAATCACGAATAACCTCAACTCTTTATTGTGCAAATTTTTGACATCTGAGAACATTAATAGAATTACTAAAATTTTCTGATTTCCAGTTGTATTTCTTTGTCAGCCATCGCTATCATAGTCAGGATATTCAGGAGATAAAACAACAAGAGTTTGTAAAGTAGGTAGTAAATCTTTCCGTAAATTTTGTGTTGTTGCAGATGATGATGTCTAAGCAAATACTGAGATAAAAATTAAGACCAAAACAGCAAAACTCCCTGTCAGGGATACATTTAGCATTTAAATTTATCCTTTGTTATTCTTTCTCAGCCAATCAATATCGCTGATATACAAATCCCTGATATCGCTTAAATTTAGCCGTAATGCCGCAATCCTGTCTAATCCCAATCCCCATGCCAATACCGGACATTCAAATCCAAGCAATGGCTTAACTACTTCCGGCCTGAAAATTCCCGCTCCTCCCAATTCCATCCACTGCTCTTTGCTTTCAAGATAAATTTCCGGTTCAACGCTCATTTCAGTATAAGGAAAGTATCCTGGCCTGAATCTGATTTTTTCAAATCCGAGCGAATTGTAAAAATTTTTCAAAATTCCGAGCAGATTTCTGAAATTGACATCTTCGCCGACAATAATTCCTTCAACCTGATAAAATTCAGGCAAATGTTTAAAGTCAATTGTCTCATTCCTGAATACCTTTCCGATGGTAAAAATTTTAGCAGGCAAGTCCTGTTTTTTGAGCGTAGTTAAGTAATGTGCAGAAACAGCAGTTGTATGTGTGCGAAGAATAAATTTTTTCGCATCTTCTTCATTCCATTTATATTTCCAGCCCTTTTCATGTGCATTCTTTACTTTATCCTTAAATTTCTCAAACCCGTAAATTTCACTCTTAAAATTTTTCAGATAAAATGTATCCTGCATATCTCTTGCCGGATGGTCCTGCGGCTGAAATAACGCATCAAAATCCCAGAATGTTGGCTCAATTAAATTTCCCTGCATCTCTTTAAATCCCGTTCCGACAAAAATTTCTCTTATCTGGTTTATTAAATTTGTCAGGGGATGAACTTTTGCAGGATATTGCGGCTCAACAAAAACATTAACATCATACTTTCTGAATTCAGCACCCTCCCATGATTTTTTTGCGAGCATTTCGGGAGTCAGTTGTGAAATTTGTTCCTTCAAATCGGCAATATTTTCCTTAATTTTCTTTCCTTCATCAGTAAGTGAGGCAAAAATTTCCTTTGTTTCCTTGGGGTTAAGTATTTTTCTGCTGTTTAAAATTTCATACGCCTTTTTGTCAGTATCTGATAATATAGTTATCTCTTTTCCGTCAATATTCTGCAATAAAATTTCATCATCCTGCACGGCAAAATCGGAAAATACAATAACTTTATCCTTAAATGTGATGTGTTTCTTTTTACGAAGCCATCCGATTGTCAAATTTATATTAACATTAATTTTGCTTTCATCTATATTTTTTTTTAAATCTTCCATGCTTATCTCTGAAATTCCTTTGCTCCTAACCAAATTTAATATCTTCCTTTCGGGAAGTCCATTATTTAGATATTCCTTTCCTTCATCATTCAGAAAAACATAATCCTGAATGTTTTCCGAAACAATAACTAAATTTTTTGTTTTAAGCCAGTCAATTGTTCTTGCTACTGCATCTATGTTTAAATTTGCTCCTTCTGAAATTTTCTTAATATTCTGCTTTCCTTCCAGAATTTTTAAAATTTTTATTTCGTTCGGATGGAAATTAAACTCCAATTTGCTATGCTGTTTTTTCACTTATTCCGATTTCCACTCCTGATTCCAGCAAAATCCTCATTTCATCAATGGTAAATCTGTGTTTCTTGCCTGTGAGTTTATCTTTTACCACATCATATTTTTTCTTCATTTTTGCTTTTTCTTTGTCAGCCTTTATTTTTTCCAGTTCTTCTTCAAGCGGATTCATCTGCCCGTTAATCTGTTGTATTTCGTTCTTTGATTTGGTAATTATATCTTTGTACTGAATTAATTTTGCGTAATTCTGAAGAACTGCTTCGTGCTGTACATCAGCACTATCCCTCATTTTTTTTATGCTTTCATAAGCGTCCTTCACGCCGTCATACATATTCTTCAGATTCGTCCATTCATCGTTTAATTTTGCCTGAACATCAATAATTTTGCCATCTATCTGTTTTAGGGAGACATAAATTTCAGTCATTGCAATATGCACATCAGTTGCATTTTTTGATTTTATTATTCTTTCTCTCAGCTGAAATATCCTGTCAAATAAGTCCTTTTCATAATCAATAGATACATCATAAGTTAACAGCTTTTCATAAGTGTTCTTTAAGTGTTCTTCAAGAATATTATGCGGCGCTCTTGATTCTTTATTAAGCGAGTCCCTTTCTATCTTCTTTTCTTTTACTACCTTTGCTAATTCCTTTGATTCGTTTATCAGATGTCCTCTTTCATTCTTTAAGTCATCTATTTTTGCTTTGGACTCATCTTTTTTCTTGTTGAATTCCTCTAATCCGGCAACCTTTTTCCTGATTTCTTCCTGAAGTTCGTTTCTTGCATTTTTTGCTTTTGCTATTTCATCACGATGAAAATTTATATTCTTAAAACTGTCTTCTATTTCCTTATTTTTCATCCCTATTTCATCACGCAGCAAATTTAATTTTTCCTTTATCTCGGGTTCGTTCATTTTTTAAATTTTTATTTATCCTCAATCTTTTCTTTTTTGGCTTTTTTACTCATAACTTTCTTTTCTTCTGCCAGCTTATTCTTCAAGTCCATTATTTTCTTTTCTTCATCTGCCTTTTTCTCTGATTCCTTTCTTTTTATTTCCTCTGCCTTTTTCTCTGATTCCTTTCTCTTTATTTCCTCTGCTCTTTTCTCTTCCTCGGTTTTATAACTTTTCCAGAAATTTAACGACTTCTCGTGTGATTCAATCTTTCTTGCCAGCCATTCTCCGCTGTTTTCAACACTATCTCTGCTTATTTCTTTTTCTATTTCATCCAGCTCATCTAATTTTGCAGAGAATTCTATTTCAGCATCCTGTTTCTCTTTTCTGTATTCCATGATTTTCTCTCTTATTTCCTGTGCAAGTGCGTCATCGTTTATTCTACTTAAATTTTCTTCCAGATTTTTACTCCAATACTCCAGCAGGTCAGTTTTATCGGGCAGAATTTCAACTATTTTTTTCAATACAACTTCCCGCCCTTTCTTTTCTTTTATCCCCGTTAATTCTTTTCTATAATTTTCCAGAAATTTGTCGTGCTTTCTTATGAGCATGTCTCTTAATGTCCCGGGTTTAATTGAGAATATATCTTCTTCTGCCGATTTATTTGTCATATCCTTGTGGGCATTAACATCATTATCCATTGTTTTAAATTTTGTGCTTATATTTTTTATTAATTAAATTATAAATTTATCATCTTATTATAGTTTTTATTCTGTTATTTTATCCTCGCCAGCAAATCAGAGACGAACTGTTCATATTCCGACTTCGGAGCAACCTTTTTTATTACCCTTAATGCTTCGGAAATTTTCTTCTTCATCTCATCATCTGCTATTGGTTTTGTGTAATAAATCAGTGATTCTAATGCAATGTATTTTGCACGGTTTATTAAATTTTTCCTCATATCTTTTTCTGTCCCTTTGTCAATATGTTTTAGCACACATACGACTTTCAGTCCTGTGTCTAATTCCTCAACCTTCTCTATTTCAAACACAACCTTCGGAAATTTTTCAATTTTACTGCTAAAGTCATCGGAAAATTTTTTTGTAATGCATTCATAAAAAAGATTTATATCTGTACTAAAAACGGCTGCAAAGGATACAAAATTCTTCTGTAAAAGGTACGCCGTATTTGTGTTTTTAAATACAAAAATTTCAAATTTCTTTGTTCCGTCTTTCATCCCGAGATATTTTATTCCCATCGGGGCAAAATTTTTCTTAACTCCTGTATCAATTTCAACAATTACTTCATAGGTGTAATTTTTTTTAAATGCCACATTAAATATTATCAAAGTTTATTGTTATAAATTTAAATTATTAAAGTTTAAGTTTTAATATCTTAATTTAAAAATATCTTAATTTAAAAACAAAATTTTAATAAATAAATAAAATAAATAACATCAAAAACAAGACAAACAAAATGAAAAAAGAAATTGTATCGGCAGGTATAGGTATCGGCATCA
>MTER01000040.1:6305-8604 GCA_002083985.1 Candidatus Altarchaeales archaeon A3 | reverse complement strand
ATATGAAAAAAGATCAAAAGAAGATAAGGACGCAAGAAAACCTGGCGGAGGTAGAAAAGGAAAGATGAAAACGATATTTGAAATGTTATTTATTATACTTGTTGCAAATTAATACTTATAAATTAACTTTATTGCCTGTTTAAATTACCTTGTTGCTTATTTCAAATTTGTGATAAGTTAAGTTCGTTTCACTCTCATATTTCAAAAATTTCATTTTTGAAATCGCTTCGCGCTCATTTAAAATTTATTTTGTAACTATTTAGAGGGTGTCAAATTTATTTGTGAAATTTTTGAATATGCTCAATATTAAGTGGATTTATTAATAATTAGAGTTGTTGCAAATTAAAAATTTTAAAGGTGATTTTAAAATCGCAAAGATTTTAAAATATCCAAACGAAGTGAAGTTAAAATTAATAAAATTTAAAGGTGAAAAAGTTATTTTGCAACATGTCTATTATTAATTCATAACATAGAATATGTTCAATAAAGAGTGGAGGTTATTCTTGATTTTTTGACGGTTACGAGTGATTTACCTCTTAATATTGAGCAAGTTCAGATTTAGCATGTTTATTTCTTCAATTATCTCAATATTTATATCATGCTCTTTATCCACAAACTCCAAGACCTTCTTATAGTTAATGACCTCCTGCTTATCCCTTGGTCTTGCATAGACATCCTTTCCGTCAAACAAATCCCTGACTTCATCAAGTATAAGCGGGTTTCCCTCAATGTGCGTTGAGAAGTGAGCGGACTTTATCATAGCATCCTTCCTCAGTTTAGCTTCCTACTTAGGAATCAACGGAACATTGGTTATAAGATTGTGTGCTGCGTTTATCCTGCTCAGATAATTCAATAATTTATTTGATATTTCGTATTTCGGGTTATACATCTTTTGTTTTTTTAAATATCTTTGAAACTTAAGTATAAGTATTTTTATAATAATCATAATTTTATGCACATTTTATTGTTAGCGCAGTAATCCGTTATAAACAGAATTATTCTTTGTTTAACAAAAAGCGCAATTTTTGTGGTTGTTGAGTATTTATTAAAAAAGTGTCCTACTTTCATATGGCACATATCTATCACCATTATGTTTCAGAGATAGATTTTTGACTTTTATTATTTTGCTTGTTGTTGCTTATTGTTGTTTTTTCTTTTTAATCAGCAATCTTAAAAGTATAAATATTATCAGGCAGAATATTAGCAATATTGCAGCAACCGCCTGTGAGGCATATAATCCAGTGGTTAAAAATTTATCATATATTACAGTTGTTGCAATCATTGGATAATAAGCAATTATCACAATTGCCCCGAACTCACTTATTGCCCTTGCCCATGTCATCACTGCTCCAACAAAAATATTTCTGAATGCTATGGGAAATGAAATTTTTAGGAATACATAAAATGGAGTTGCTCCTAGTGTCCTTGCAGCATTTTCCAGTCGGACATCAACGCTTTCAAATCCCTCCCTCGAATAATTTATTATAAACGGAATACTTACAAACAACATTGCTATTATAATTCCAGGAATTGCATCAACAAATTTTATGAATGAAAATTGTCCTATTAATCCGTGAGTGCCAAAAACGGTTAATAATGCAATTCCTGCAACCGTATGCGGAACAACGACGGGAACATCAATTAAACCTTCAATAATGGTCTTTCCGTAAAAATTTTTTCTCGCTAGGAGATATGCAAGAGGGACTCCAAGTACGAAGGCAATCAGAGTTGCCAAAAATGCACAGAAAAAACTTAAAAATATGGATTTCAGAACTGCTTCGTCGGTTAAATTTTCAATGAAAATTTGTGTATTAAAGACAGCAGATAAAATTAAATTTACCAGAGGAATTAAAATAAACAGCAATACTAATATTCCTAAAATTATAAATGTATTTTCAAAACTTGTGTTTCTCATTTTTTGGATATTGAGTTTTTCCCAATTATTAGATGGCGTAAAAAGTAAGTGCCTTTTTTCACAATACATAAATTTTAAAATTTTCTTTAAGTGGAATTTTTAAAATATTGTTTTTAATTTTTTTGATATATGGGAGTGAGCACTAACAGTCACCTATTAATTACGCTATCAAATTTTTAAAGACATAAAATTTCCTATTCTGCACAAAGGCAACTCCATCACTCAATGCCCAAATCCACATTAAAGATGCAATCAAAGAAGATATAACAACAATTCCAACTATTAAAGTTTTATATTAGACATGTTGCGAAATAATTTTCAATCTATTGTTATTTTAAATTTATTTAAAATCTCCGAGCGAAGCGAGGTGACAATATATTCACA
>MTER01000040.1:0-6251 GCA_002083985.1 Candidatus Altarchaeales archaeon A3 | reverse complement strand
AACCTCATTGGTTTTTAGAATATTAAAAATACTTCAAGTATTTTTAGTATGGTATAAAATAACCCATATCAACTATTTCGCAACAACTCTATTCTGCCACCGGAAATATAGGTGTGATAATTACAAAGAGCATAGCAATAAAAATACCTGCTATTTGTATTATTCCCCTCCTTTTTTCTCCATGTGCTGCTGTTCCAAGACCTGGCAACAAAAGCACATTCAACAATAGACACAATATATTTTTTGTTTCCAGTTCCATTTTAAAAAATTGAATTGCCTATAAATTGGATTTTGAATATTTAAATTTAAAATTTTACCTTAAATTTTTGAAGACATAAAGTTCTCTATTTTGAACAAAAGCAAGACCATCAAAAAATGCCCAAAACTACACTAAAGGTGCGATTATAGACGCTATGACAGTTATCATAACATGGTCAAATCTCACTATCCCTATTAGTAAAACCCCTGCAATTAAAGATACTATTTGTATCAATCCTCTTTTTATCTCTCCGTGTATTATTGTTCCAATCCCTGGAAGAAAGAAATTCAACAAAAAAGATATTGCATTTTTTGTATCTTGTTCCATCTTAAAAATTTAAATTTAAAATAAATTTAAAACATCTCCTTAATTCTCTCAATTCCCTCTATAATTCTTTCCTTGCTTTGTGTTATTGCTATTCTTACAAATCCCTCTCCATATTCGCCAAACCCTACACCAGGAGTCAGCACAACACCTTTTTCAATTGCTTTATCGCAAAATTTCATGCTTACACTTTCTTTGCCATTAAATTTCTCTTTATTAATCTTAATCCAGATATAAAATGTCGCTTTCGGTTTCTCAAATTCCGCTTCGAATTCCTCTAATTTTTCACAAACAACATTTCTTCTCTCTTCAAAAATTTTCATATTTTTCTTTACTTCGCTTTCAACTTCCTTACTCTTTAATGCTTCAATTGCAGCAATCTGAATTGCGTTAAAAACCCCGGAATCAAAATTTTCCTTAACCTTTTTCAGTAAATTTAAATTTTCGCTTTTTCCGACTGCAAACCCGATGCGCCATCCCGTCATATTGTATGTCTTTGAGAACGAGAAAATTTCTATTGCTGTCTCTCTTGCTTCTTTAATTTCAAATATACTTGGAGCAGCATAATTATCAAAAGTCATTTCACTGTAAGCATTATCATAGCACAGCAAAATTTCATTCTCAATCGCAAATTCAACAACTTCTTTTAAAAATTTTAAATCAGTAACTGCGGATGTCGGATTATTCGGATAATTCAGGAACATCAACTTTGGCTTTTTGCCTAAATTTCTGATTTTTTTGTTTAATTCGTCTATATCCGGTAAAAATTTATTTTCTTCTTTTAAAGGCATCTGAATGGGATTTCCATCGGCAAACATTATTGAGGTTCTATAAACAGGATAACCCGGATCAGGATAGATTCCATAGTCGCCCGGATTAATTATTCCAAGCGGGAGATGTGCAATGCCTTCCTTTGAGCCGATTAATACACAAATTTCGTCATCAGTAAAATTTGCATTAAACCTTTTTTTCATCCAACTGGAAATTTCTAATCGCAAGTCCTTCATTCCGACATAAGACGGATAGTGATGCGTATCTGGATTTTTTGCAGCTTCGTATAATTTCTCAACAACTGGTTTCGGAGTTCCCAAATCAGGGTCGCCAATACTTAAATTTATTATATCCTTTCCTTCGTTTTTTGCTTTTGCTACCTTTTTATCCACCTCTGCAAATAAATACGGAGGTAATGTCTGGATTCTTTTTGAGGGATTCATTTTGTTAATTGGTTAAAGTTTGAGTTAAATTGAATTTAGATTTAAATTGAATTTTATCTCTTCAACAACTCTATTAAATTTTCCTTACTTTTTTGTGCCCATATACTTACTTTGTTTAATATATCGTCCAATGTCCCTTTCGCGATCTCTTCGTGATTCGGAACAATTATTGAATGCGCACCAACATTTGTTTCTAATCGCATTGTGATGTAGCTCCCTTTTTGTCTTACAGCTATGTATCCGAGCGAGTGCATCATCTTTACTAATTGTTTTCCTGATATTACCGGTAATTTAGATGACATATTACTTCATTATATTGCGGCATTTGTTATGGGTTGTGGTATTTGTACATTTGGTTTTAATGGCCCAAGTTCCATCATTGTCAAGATTGATGTTTCCGGAAGGTTCTCATCTTCAAGGTGTAAACTTACCGCTTCTTTCAGGTTATTTACTACTTCGTCTATTGTTTTTCCCTGTGTAAACACATCTATATTCAAACATCTTGCACAATAATACTCTCCATCAAAATATATCTCTGCTTTTATCATTTTTAAATTTTTTTATTAAATTTACTCATTAAAATTTACTCATTATGTTTAAAATTTATATCCTATATTTCTTAAAAATTTCCTTCTCTTTTCAATATCTTCTTTTGTTTCAATTCCTTTACTTTTTAATCCGTCAATTACGCCCAAGATTCCCCTTCCCTGCTCCGTTTCAGCAACAACTACTTCAACATCATTTGCCGTTGCACAATAAATATTGCAAACCTCGGGAACATTCTTTATTGCGTTTAAAAAATTTACAGGATATGCACCTTTAATTATTATTATAAAACTATGTCCGCAGGATAAATTCAATGCATTCTTACCTGCTAAAATTTTAAGTTCTTCATCACTTCCTTCAACCCTGATTAAGCAGTCCCCCGACGCCTCCGTAAATGCGATTCCAAATTTTGCATTGGAATTGATATTGAGCATTGCCTCATATAAATCTTCTGCTGTTTTAATGAAATGTGCCTGTCCCAAAATAATGTTTGCGTCCGATGGTTTTTCAATTTTTATTGTCTTTATATTTGGTTCCATTTTGTTTTATTTTTTGTAATCTTAATTATTTTAATATTTCTAATTAAATTTAAAAACTTATAAAAAAGGATTAAATTTAAAAAAAATAAATTTAAAATTTAAAATGTTTGAGGATATAAAAACGCTGTCTGATTTGGCTCCGGATGAACTTAAAGGAAAGACAGTAATTGTCAGGGTTGATTTAAATTGTCCGATAAAGGACGGGGAGATAGAGGATGACAGAAGGATAATAGCACACGCAGAAACAGTGAAGGAATTAATTAAAAGAAACGCAAAAATTGTTCTGCTTTCACATCAGGGAAGACCTGCCGATGATAAACGCTCGGCGGAGGATTTTGTATGTCTTGAAGAACATGCAAAACGACTAAGTGAAATTTTGGAGAAAGATAATATAAAAACAAATGTAGCATACATTGAAGATATATTCGGAAGTTATGCAAGAGAAAAAATAAAAAATTTAAAGAACAAAGAAGTAATCTTGCTTGAAAATGTCAGATTTTATGCGGAGGAAAATACAAACAGGCCGAGAGATGCACAGGCAAATACTTATCTTGTTAAAAAATTATATACTTTTGCGAACTATTTTATAAACGACGCATTTTCTGTTTCACATCGTTCCCAGCCATCTGTTGTCGGATTTACTTATGTTTTACCTTCGCTTGGTGGAATAGTGCTTATTAAAGAATTAGAAGCGTTAAAAGCAGTAAGAGAAAACCCCAAAAGACCGCTAACATTTATACTTGCGGGAGCAAAGCTTGACGATACATTTAAGATGCTTCAGAACAAATTAAGCGTTATTGATTATGTTTTAACAGGCGGAATAATTGCAAATATATTTTTGATGGCAAAGGGTTATGATTTGGGCGATGAAAGCACAAATTATATAAAAGGTAAAGGGGGTGATAAATTTATTGCTGCGGCACATTCGCTGCTTGAAAAATTTAACGATAAAATTTTACTTCCGGAAGATGTGGCTGTCCTGGAGAATGGAGAAAGAAAAGAAATATCTGTAAGCGAACTCCCGACAAGATATCAGATTCTTGACATAGGAGCAAAAACAATTGAAAATTATAAGGAAATAATAGCAAAGTCAGGAACGATTTTCGCTCATGCGACAATGGGAAAGATTGAGGATGAAAAATTTAAAAAAGGAACGAATGAAATAATAAAAGCAGTCGGAAATTCATCCGCATTTACTGTTATCGGAGGCGGACACACTATCGCAGCTGCAGGTAAGCTGGATGTCGAAAGAAAAATCGGACATGTTTGCACTGGCGGAGGAGCAGCGGTCTCATACATTGCAGGAGAAAAGTTAGTTGGAGTAGAGTCATTACAGGGAGCGTGGAAAATTCAAAAGAAATAAAGAGTGAGTAATAATACAACGGAGCTGAGGGAGGATAAATTTGATATGCAAAAACACAGGGCAATGCAAAAATTTGAATTTGTATTGGAGCGAACTTTTCTTTTTTAGGCACATAGCACCCTTATCGCACAGTAAAAAAGAAAACACTCTAAAAAGAAAAATTTAATACGATGGAAATGAATGACAATAAATTTAACGCACAAAAACACAGGGCAATGCAAAAATTTGAATTTGCATTAAGCAAAGATGAAGTTGATAAAGACATTATCGGATTTTTGAAGAAATTTAACGAGAAAAAATTTTATTATACGAGTTCATCTTGTGCAGGTAGAATTATATTGCTCCATGATTTGGGGGGTAAAAAGTATTCGTATTTTGCGGATAGGTGGCATAGGAAGGTTACAGTTGAGGAAGTCATTGAGAGTATAGAAAAATTTTGCAACGGAGAAGAATCATGCAAAGGTATTTTATGGTTCAAACAGGAACCAATAATAATGCACATTGTAGCATACAGTTTGGAGCATGCGAAAAACATATTAGAAATTGCAATAAAGCATGGATTGAAACATTCGGGAATAATGGCATTAAGTGACCAAAGATACATAGTTGAAATTAACGGAAATGAAAGAATGAGTGTTCCGCTCGTGTATAATAATAAGTTGTTAATAGAAGATGATGCCCTGCCTCAATATTTGTTTTCAATTATCGAGATAGCTAACAAAAATTTTGAAAAGAATGAACATAAAAGGGAAAAGTTTTTGGATGATTTAAAAAATGAAAATTTTTAAATCTTTGAACGGGGCGAAGCGGAGTGAAATGAAATTTTAAAAATTTGGGTGCTTGAAAATGCCTCTGCAACTTCGTATAAATTATAGGCATAGTTTTCGGGCAAAGGATCTATAAGCACAACCTTTCTGTTTATTTCATTTGCTACAACTTCTGCATTTTTGTGCTATATTGCTGTGATGCAAAAATTATTGTTATATTATTTTCTTTTGCCTGTTTTATTAAATTTTTCTGAAATTTATTGTTGAAATCATCAGATAAGCAGAAATCAAAGTCAGGAAAAACAGATTAAAATTTAAATATTCCGACAACAAATAAAGCAGCGGAATTATTATTGCATTAAATGTTATGGGCATTCCTACATAAACCTTTGTGCCTTTTTGGTTTTCGCTTTCTTTTGACAGACATAAATATCTCGCCAGCCGCATAAGTCCTGCACACATAACAATTATTGAAATTAACAAATAAAGATAATTGCCTCCATAAAAGTATATAAACACAGCGGGAGCAACACCAAATGCAACTGCATCTGCAACCGTGTCAATATTTGCCCCATACTCTGTCGGAAAGGAAAATTTCCTCGCCATAAATCCATCCATATAATCAGATATTCCCGCAAGTCCGAGAAATAAAGTAGCAATCAAAAAATTTCCTGTAAAGACCTCAATTATAGCAAAAAATCCAAAAACCGCACAAAGCAGCGAAAATACATCCTTCCACTTAAAAAAATTTAATATATTATTATTCATTATTCCTTAAAATTTTATCCATCCCGAAATTTTACTCTGCCAGCTTAAATTTATATCCGTACAAAATTACACCTTCATCACCTTCTTCAACAATCTTTCTAAAGACCGACTTAACCTTGCTTCCTATCTTCACATCGTCTATTTTGCAGTCAATAATCTGTGCCGTAAGCGAAGGTCCTTCTTTTAATTTTATTATTGCCAGAATATATGGCTTGATGTTCTCAAAACCCTGTGGGGGAGAATAAATTAGAGTATATGTAAGCACTTCACCTTCACCGCAAAATTTATGCTCGTCCATTTTTCCCTTCCTTCTGCATTTCGGACATATAATCCTCGGCGGAAAATAGTATGTTTCGCAGGTTACACATTGTGTTCCTATCAGATTATATCTCTGGGGAATTTTTCTCCAGTTTAATGCAATTCGTGTCATTTTGATTGTTTTGTTATTTATTTTATTTATTTTTTAAATTT
>MTER01000039.1:6903-13270 GCA_002083985.1 Candidatus Altarchaeales archaeon A3 | reverse complement strand
TTAATTAATTAATAGTTTGTCTGACTTTTTGATTCTCATTTATCATTATTTCTATTGTCTTTTTTCAAGTATTATGCTTATATTCTTCGCATTGGATATCATTGCCTGATTAATACCTGCAATATATTTTATTCCGTTTTCAGCGGCGCCGTCTATTAGTCGCTGGGTTATTATTCCGTCAAAAACAATAGCGTGTGGTTTTATGGACTGAATTGCAGTCAGCATATCTTTAATTTCAATTTCAGTTATTATTTTTATTTCCTTGTCAAATAATTTTGCCATTAAACCACCTTTGGTTTTCAGTAATTGTTCCAGGAGAATATTCTTTATTTTTTCCTCCGGGTCTTCCTTAGGTTCTTCTACAATTGGTTTTTCCTGGGGCTTTATAAATGACGAAGGTTGTTGTACCGGTTGTCCGTTTTTTACAGTTTTTGTTTCTTCTTCCTGCCTCATTTGTGATGCAGGAATCTTCTTTCTTAAGGTCATTATTATTTCTTTCTTTCCCAGCTCCTCAACCTCTCTTCCTTTTGGTGCTCTCGCAATATAGTCAATATCAGCTTTTTGAAGAAGTTCTCTCAGTATAATATCTCCTCCCCTGTCACCATCTAAAAAAGCAATTGCTGATTTCTTTTTTGTCAGTTCAATAACCACATCGGGAACATTTGTACCATCAACAGCAATTGTATTTTTAATATCTGCTTTAAGAAGGTTTAAAATATCTGCTCTGCCTTCAACTATTATTATCGTTTCAGAGGTCTCAACATCAGGACCTGCCGAACACCCTTTATAAGTAATAAGCTGGCTTATCTGAACCATGCCTCTAACTTCTTCCTCTATCTTTTGGCTGTCCGGAATCTGTTCAATCACTAGTTTCTTAACTAATTCTTTTGCCCGGGTAATTATCCTTTTTCTTTTGGCAGCTCTTGTATCTTCAATATCTATAATGGTGATTGATGCTCCACATGGGCCAACCCTGTCAACCATCTCAACGGCAGAGGCAATAATTGAGGTCTCAACCATATCCAAACTGGATGGCACAAGTATTTTTCCTACGGACCTTCCAGCAACTGAAGTTATATTCACTTCAATTCTACCGATTCTTCCAGTTTTTTGTAGATCTCTAAGTTCTAAATCCTCTCCGAGCAAACCCTCGGCGTGTCCAAATATCGCTCCTACTACATCGGGCTTATCAACTACTCCATCTATTGAAACATCTGCATGTATGATGTATTTTATCGTATCGGCTGGTGCTTTTGACATTTTTTAAAATTTATATATTTTTTTAATTTTTAGTTTATGCAATAATATGTAATAATAAATTAGAATGTTAATTAAATATTCTTATAAAAACTAATGAAGATGGGTCTTATAGAGCCAATATTTGAATTTTGCATTCATTTTATTGAGCAGGCAGGGTATGCTGGAATAATTATACTTATGGCAATGGAATCAACAGCACTTCCAGTTCCAAGCGAGGCGGTTATGCCTTTTGCAGGATTTTTGGTTTATGACGGGAAATTAAATATGCTGGCAGTCATATTGGCAGGAGCAATTGGTTCGCTTATAGGGTCATTATTTTCATATTATACGGGCAAAATTTTTGGCCGGGCATTTATATTGAAGTACGGAAAGTATGTTTTAATAACCGAGGGACATCTGACGACAACAGAAAATTTTTTCCAAAAGCACGGAGAAAAAGCAATTTTTATTGCAAGATTTGTTCCTGTTGTCAGACATTTGATATCCATTCCTGCAGGAATCGCGAGGATGGATATTAAAAAATTTTCCTTATATACTTTTGTCGGCTCTTTTATATGGTGCGGTATTTTGACATATTTAGGATACATCTTAAATGAAAACTGGAAGCTGATTGAACAGCACACAGCAATATTTGACTACCTATTTATTTTAGCAATAATAATATTGGTTATATGGTTTTATATGAAGTTTAAGTAGCATCTTATATAATTGAGAATGATGATGAAAAATGTTGATGAAGATATTGATGAAAAAATAAAAAAGGCAATAAAAGAAGGCAATAAATTCGGGGATTGTGAAATTTATGTGTATCAGGCAAACAGCACAACTGCAAATTTAAATAAAAACACAATCAGTTCGGTTGAAAGTGCAACAAATTTTAATGTCGGATTTAGGATATTTATTGACAAAAAACAGGGATATGTCTTATCAAATAAAATAGATGATGACATTGTAAAAAGAGCAGTTACGATTGCTAAACTATCAAAGGAGGTTGATTTTTATGGTCTTCCGGAGGCGAATAAAGAAAAATATAAGGAAGTCGACAAAAAAATTTTGAATTTTGAATTAGATGATGTTAAGGACTTTCTTAAAATTTTTGATGAAAAGAATACGCTGAACGAAGGGTCCATTGATTACGGAATTGCAGCAGGTAAAATTCTAAATTCAAACGGGGTTGAATGCGAGGAGGAAATTTCGTTCTTTGAAGCAGACGGATTGTGTATCGCAGAAAGCAACAATATTCGCAACAAAGATAAATCAACAGCAATTGACGGAAGAGAAGAGCGGTTTTTATTTGATGTAGGAAATTTTATGGAAAATCTGAAAAGAAAGGCAATAAGTTCATTAAATCCAAAAAAAATTAAAGAGATTCCAAAAGTTGTCATATTTAATCAGCAGACATTCGGTGAATTGCTCGCTTTATTTGTAGATAATTTTGATGCGAGAGCCGTTGATAAAGGCGAGTCGCTGCTTACCGGAAAAATTAATGAAGGTATAGGAAATTTAAATTTGACAATAATTGATGATCCGTTAATGAAAAACGGCGTTAACACGATTACCTTTGATGGCGAAGGGTGCAGGACAAAGAGAAATTTACTGATGAAAGACGGAATCGTAAAAAATTTTGCTTATGACTGGACTATGGCAAAAAAATTTAATGCTGAACCGACAGGGAATGCTGTCAGAGGCGGAGCAGGTATCCCGGCGATTGGATTTCGCAATATAGTTATTGACAGTAAGAACAAAGTTAAGGAAATTTTTGATGAATATAAAAAGGTCTTATATATCTGTTCGGTAAGCGGAATGCATACTGCCAATGCTCTGACAACAGAATTTTCTGTTAAAGTTGACAGGGGCTTTTATGTTGAAAACAGCAGGATGATTCCGCTGAAAAATTTTCTGTTAAGCGGAAAGGTTATAGATATGGAAATTTTGGGAATTGACGGGAATGTTGAAAACAGGGGCGGAATTTATGCTCCAAATGCGGTGTGTAAGGGGGTGAATATAGTTGCGTAATTATAATTTATGATTTGTTATATGTTGTTTATGAATTTTGTAATCTATTTCTAAAATGAAAAACAATAAGAATGATGCAAATAATTATAATCTAAATAATTACCATAGTAAAACCACGGAAGAAATTTTTTCATCACTGTCAACAAACAGCAAAGGACTCAGCGATGAAGACGCAAAATTACGACTAATGAAGTATGGACCTAATGAATTAAAGATCAAAAAACGCAGTCCTTTTATAAGATTTCTGCTTCAGTTTCACAATCCACTGATATATGTTTTGCTCGCCGCTGCAGTAATATGTGCATTTCTAACTATATGGAACGAAGATATAGATATGTGGAGTGAGGTTATGGTTATCTTATTGTGTGTTTTTCTGAATGCAATTGTCGGGTTTATTTTAGAAGGAAAAGCAGAATCAGCAATAGAAGCATTGAGGAGGATGACAGTTCATGGATGCACCGTCATCAGGGGTGGTAAAAAGAAAAATATAGATGCAAAAAATTTAGTGAGCGGAGACATAGTGGAGATTGAAAGCGGAAAAAAAGTTCCCGCTGATTTGCGACTATTTTATGTTAAAAATTTAGAAATAGACGAATCAATATTAACCGGAGAATCCGTCCCCGCACATAAAAACGATGAGGTAATTAACAGACAAAATTTATCTTTATCCGACCAGAGATGCATGGCATTTAGCGGAACTTATGTTACAAGGGGACTTGGAAATGGCGTTGTAGTGGCAACATCTATGAAAACAGAATTCGGAAAAATAGCTGAACTTGTTGAAGAGACACACGAAATTTCAACTCCTTTGACAAAAAAAATAAACGAATTCACAAAACTTATAATAATTGCAACGGTGTTCTTTACCTTCATAAATTTTATATTAGGAGTGGTGATGGGATTTTCTTTAATTTATTCCTTTTTGGCATCCGTTTCATTTGCCGTTGCGGTTATTCCGGAAGCATTGCCCGTCATAGTGATAGCACTTCTCGCAATTGCCTCAGTAGCAATGGCAAAGAAAAATGCAATTATAAGAAATTTACCTGCTGCCGAAACATTGGGGTGTACGACAGTTATATGCACGGACAAAACCGGAACCCTGACAAAAAATCAGATGACTGTGGTTAAAATTTATTCAGGCAGGAAAATTTATGTTGTAAGCGGAGTGGGCTATAAACCAGAGGGGAAATTTATGTTAAAAAATAAGGAGTTCAATCAGGAAATAAATCCATTAACACAACCGATGGAACTCATTGAGACCTTACGGGGAGGGTATTTATGCAACAACGCACATCTCACAGAGGAAAAAAGAGAATACTGTATAATCGGAGATCCGACAGAAGGAGCATTAATTGTCTCGGCAATGAAGGCAAATGCGGATTTAAATGTTCAAAATTTTCACAAAACAGACGAGATTCCTTTTGAATCGGAACTGCAATATATGGCAACTCTGCATTCCAAAGAAGATAGCAGGATAATATATGTTAAAGGTTCTCCTGAAAAAATTTTGGAAATGTGCGAATATCAGTTAACTGACGGAGTCATTGTCCATCTTACGGATATTGAAAGAGAGGAAATTTTGAAAACTGCGCATGAAATGGCGAAGGGAGCTTTACGGCTGATTGCCATAGCATATAAAATTGCGGACAAAGAAAAAACGAATCTTGAGGAAAATGACTTAAATAACTTAATTTTTTCAGGGATCCAGGGAATGATAGATCCTCCAAGAGAAGAAGTTATTGACGCAATTGAAAAATGTAAAAGTGCAGGAATAAAAGTAGTTATGATAACCGGAGACCATACTGAAACGGCAAAGGCAATCGCAAAACAAATCGGATTTTACAAAGAAGGAGATAAATTTTTAAGCGGAGAGGACTTGGCAAATCTCAGCGATGAGGACTTATATAAAATTGTAGATGAAATTTTGGTCTATGCAAGAACTTCTCCGGAAGATAAATTCAGAATAGTAAAACAACTTCAAAAAAAAGGGCAGGTTGTAGCAGTTACCGGTGATGGAGTGAATGATGCTCCTGCTTTGAAAAATGCGGATATCGGAATTGCGATGGGTATAAGCGGAACGGAAGTTAGTAAGGAGGCCTCGGATATGGTTCTGGCAGATGATAATTTTGCAACAATCGTTAATGCAGTTGAAGAGGGCAGACATGTGTGGAAAAATTTCAGAAAGACAATTTTATTCACTATTCCGACAAATGTGGCTCAGGGACTTATCATATTTTTTGCAATAATGCTTGCGCCATTCATCCCGCTTTTTGCATTACGGCTTCCTCTGGAGCCGATACATATTTTGTGGATAAATTTAACGGGTGCTGTATTTCTAACTCTGCCTTTAATAATGGAACAAAAAGAAAAGGGATTGCTGAAAGCCAGGCCAAGAGATCAGGAAGAAAAATTAGTTAACGAATTATTCATTACGCGGCTTGCAATTGTTTCAATAATGATGATTGTCTCTGCTTTTGGGATTTATTATTATTTTGGAAATTTTGCTTTAAATGGAAATATTGACGGAACTACTGATTTGTTGTTACTGACACAGGCTCAAACAGCGGCATTTATGGCGGTTAAACTCGTCCATATCGGATTTTTATTTACTGCCCGTTCAATATATAGTTCTGCTTTTACTTTCAGCCCGTTTTCAAATAAATGGATAATTATTGGAATTACAATAGCTTTCGGAGCACAATTGCTCATAACATACATTCCGTTTCTTCAGGAAATTTTTAGAACAGCGGCATTTCCTCTGGAATGGTGGCCGGTTTTATTTTTAACTCTTCTTTCTGCTTTCGTTGCAGTTGAAATTGAGAAATTTTTAAGGGGGAAATTTAAAAAAGATAAGTAAAAATTTATTTTGAAATCTCCGAACGATTTACAACCGAAGTAAGCATACAGAGTTGGCGTATTCCTGATGATGTTTTCATTTGAGTAATAATGTAAATTTAAGTGTGAAATTCCGTTTATTTTGGTTTAAATTTTTACAACCTTTGAATATTTAATAGAGTTGTTGCAAATTAAAAATTTTAAGAGTGAAAGCTAATAAAATTTAAAGGTAAAAAAGTTATTTTGCAACATGTCT
>MTER01000039.1:0-6854 GCA_002083985.1 Candidatus Altarchaeales archaeon A3 | reverse complement strand
CGCAAAGATTTTAAAATATCCGAACGAAGTGAGGTTAAAATTAATAAAATTTAAAGGTGAAAAAGTTATTTTGCAACATGTCTAATATACTTTTTAACATATTTTTAAAATATATCCCTCAAATTAATTATCCCAATTTAAAGGGATGAGCACCAAATTTTTAGAAAAGCATAACATTAGCAGGGAAGCACAGGAATTAGCATGGAATCATTTTGGCGGAAAACCATTATTGCCCGTAAAATTTATATTTGCCGCAAACAAAAAAGAATTTATTGCCGATGAAATTTTATTTAGAAAGACACGATTGAAGACGATCATGAATAAAGTCAGGGAACTGAATGTGAAAGTTACTATTGATAAAGAATAGTTGAAGGTGAAATATGAAGACCTTATCAATGTATTGAAAAAATTTAAGGACTCCGAAGTAATAAACACCGATGAATGCGATGAAATCTCAAAAACATTTTTTGTCAATAAAAACATCTTATTTGTTGATCCGAAAAAAGGACTTATGAGGCCGCAATCAAGGATTGATTTGCTCGCAGTCAGAGAAATTTTAAAGGAAATTTAAGACGTTCAAACAACCGAAAGCAACAGGCATCTGTGATGTAGTTGAAATGCCTGAATATTTAAGCGGAGAGAAAAATTTAACAGAGTTAAGTAATTAGGATGAATATGGAAAAAGTTATTATAAATTTGCTGGAAACAAAAATGCAGATATAAATTTATTTGACGCCTTTGCTTTAACTGCTCAAATTGTTACGGGTGTATGAGTTAATCAAAAATATCCATTGACAAAATTTCACTTAAATCGTAAATTACCTTATCTGCCTTACTTAAGTCCTGATTCTCATTAATCCCGTTTCTAAATCCGATACAAAACATATTTGCATTTTTTGCAGAAGCAATTCCGTTTTTTGAATCCTCTATAACGATGCAATTCTCAGGATTTAAATTTAAAATTTTTGCCGAATGTAGATATATCGCAGGAGATGGTTTTCCTTCGCCGTTAAGTTCGTCTGCACTTATAATAACATCAAATTTATCCCTTATTTTAAATCTTTTAAGCATCATTTCTATCCACGAATATGGAGATGAAGAAACTAATGCAATTTTTAAATTTTTCTCCCTCAATTTATCTGCAACATTGATGAAATTTTGTGTAAGCTCACATTTATTTTCATAGATATCTTTTGCTATTTCGTCGTATTGTTTCAGGAATAAATTTTTAGCAATCTTTAAATTGTATTGCTCCTTTAATACCTTGTAAATATCGCTTGCACTTCTTCCGGTAATATTTGCCTGACACTCTTCTGTCCATATTCCAACTAAAGATAAAAACCATTCTTTTTCCAAAACCGGAAAGTATCTCTCGCTATCTACAATTACTCCATCCATGTCAAAGATTACTGCTTCTATTTTCATTTTAAAAGCCCCAGAAGGGAATTGAACCCCTGACCTACTACTTACGAGGCAGTCGCTCTACCACTGAGCTACTGAGGCATTTTAAAAACCCGGAGGTTTTTGAAATTTATGAGTGAAACGAGGAAAAAATAAAAATTTTCAAATTGTTATTTCAATTAGGAAATTTAAGATAAATTTTAAATGAAATCCTAATTTAAATGTTTATAAAATACTGAAAACTATGAGTTTTTAATCTTAATTTAAAAATCTATAAGATTTTTAAAATGCTCTCTAACATTAAAACCAAAATTTTACCGGAACTGAAAAAATTTGACGAAAACGCAACGATTGAATTTTCAGAACATTGTGACTTCACTTCAACAATTGCATTCCGACTGGCAAAGAAACAAAATAAAAATCCGAAAGTAATTGCAGAAGAAATCGTAAATAAAATTTCAAATTCGGATTTAAAAGAAGATGTTGAAGTCAAAGCACTTAATGGTTATTTAAATTTCTACCTGACAAATAAATTTTACAGCGAAAATTTGCCAAAAATTTTGGACTTCAAATATGATAAAAAAGGAAAGGTTATTTTAGAACATACTTCTGTAAATCCGTCGGGTCCCATTCACATCGGAAGAATAAGGAATGCGATAATTGGTGATTGTATTGGCAGGACTTTAAAATTTTGCAATTACGAAACCGAAACACATTACTATGTGAATGATATGGGAAAACAGATTGCGATAATTGCGCTGGCACGACAGAAAAATTTAAGAACTGACTTATCAGAGTTTGATTTGTCCGACTTCATCAGAAATTTTGTCAGGAATGACTATGAAATTTTACCGCATTATATTGCGGGAAATGAATATTACGAAACCAATGAAGAATTCAAAAGTCTGACTGATGAAATAATAAGAAAAGCAGAATCCGGAGAGAAAGATGCAATAAATTTAATGAAAGAAACGGCAAAATTTTGCCTTGAAGGACAAAGAGAGGCACTGGAAAATCTGGATATTAAATTTGACAAATTTGACTACGAAAGCGAATTTGTGGAAAACGGGAAAGTGAATGAAGTTATAAACCATTTATGTCCTGACAGGAAAGATAATGAGCCGGCAGAAATATGTTTGGAGGAATACGGAATTAAAAGAGAAAAGGGAAAAATCATACTTGCGAGAAGCAACGGAACATCGGTCTATTTAGCAAGGGATATCGCTTATCATCTGTATAAAATAAATTTAATAAATAAATTTGGCAATGGCAAAATTTTAAATGTGCTTGGCGAGGACCATAAACAGGAATTTTTAGAGTTAAAAACGATTCTGGAGAAAAAATTTAATGTTAATACCAATATATGTCTTAATGCGGTATTCTTTTCATTTGTAAATTTTGAGGGTAGGAAATTTTCAACCAGGAAGGGAAACATTATTACGATAGACGAATTGATAAGCGATGCAATAGAAAAAGCAAAAAACATAATGCTTGAAAAAAACTTTGCAACAGAAGGTTATAGAGATATTGGAATTGGTGCTGTGAAATACGCAATACTTAAAATAGACCCGCAAAAGCAGATAAATTTTAAATTAGAGGATGCGTTAAATTTTGAAGGTGAGACGGCGTGTTATATACAGTATGCTTATGCGAGGATATGCAGGCTCATTGAAAAGAGCAATATAAATGAGGAAGAAATCAAAAATTTTATAGTTTCTTATGAAAATGTTGCGGATGAGGAGTTAAATTTAGCAAGAAATTTAATTAAATTTTATGACCTTGCTGAAAAAGCAGGTAATGAATTCAGGCCGAATTTGCTCGCATCTTATATTTATAATCTGGCGGCATTGTTCAGCAAATTTTATGACAAATGTCCCGTGCTGAATGCAGAGGAAGAGGTTAAGAAGCGAAGATTGTTGCTGGTTGTTTTGGTGAAATTTGTTTTGAAAAACGGATTAAATTTGCTTGGAATTAAAACGATTGAAAGGATGTAAAATTTAAATTTGTTCAGTATCTTTTATTTTGATTGTAATTATTTAATATATTAGAGTTGTTGCAAATTAAAAATTTTAATAAAATCGCAAAGATTTTAAAATATCCGAACGAAGTGAGGTTAAAATTAATAAAATTTAAAGGTGAAAAAGTTATTTTGCAACATGTCTATAATTTATAGTTTTAAATTATAAACAAAGAATGGGCGCACAAACAAAAACAAACAAAACGAGCAAAGAGGAAATTTTGGAAATAAATCGGATGAGGAAGATTGAATTAAAAGCAAAAGGACTAAAAAGCAAAAAGGAACTGGCAATGCTCTATACTCCCGGGATTGCTGATGTGTGTCTTGAAATAAAGAAAAATGCAACATTGGTTGATAAATATACCTCTAAAAGAAATTTAATAGCAATCATAACAGACGGTTCAAGAATATTGGGCTTGGGAAACATAGGAAAATTTGCAGGAATTCCTGTAATGGAAAGCAAGGCATTAATTTACAAGAAATTCGGCGATGTTGATGCTATTCCTATATCGTTAGCAACACAAAACAAAGAAGAAATTATAAATGTAATTAAAGCAATTTCTCCGTCATTCGGCGGAATAAATCTGGAAGATATAGAAAATCCAAAGGCACTTGAAATTGAAGAAGAATTAGGTCAAACATTAGATATTCCCGTATTTCACGATGACCAGCAGGGAACTGCCATTATAACTCTTGCCGGCTTAATAAACGCTTTAAAAATTTTAAAAAAAGACAGGAATGTGAAAATTTGTATTGCAGGATGTGGTTCTGCGGGCACAGGTATAACAAAACTTTTACTTGCTTACGGATTCAAAAATATAATTATCTGTGATTCAAAAGGGGCAATTCATAAGGGAAGAACTGATTTGAATAAATTTAAGGAAGAAATTGCCAATCAAACAAACAGGGAAAATTTTAAGGGAAATTTACAGGATGCCTTAAAAGGTGCGGATGTTTTTATAGGTGTGACAGGTGTCGGAAATTTAATCAAAAAAGAATACATAAACCGAATGAATAAACAAAGCATTGTTTTTGCACTCACAAATCCTGCTCCTGAAATAATGCCGAATGAAATAAATGACACAAATAATGTGGCAATTATAGCAACCGGCAGGAGTGATTTTCCAAATCAGATTAATAATGCGGTTGTATTTCCCGGATTTATGAAATTTTTACTTAAAAACAGAATAAGAAAGATTACTCTGGATTTGGAGATTCTTGCTGCTGAAACAATAGCAAACAGTGTGAAAAATATAAATAAAATGAAAATTGTTCCGGGTGTATTTAGCAATATTGCAAAAAATTTAGCAAATATGAAAATTTAGTTTAATCATTGTCAGAATACACACAACTTTTTTTTGATTTCTACAACATAAATTTCAGGGCAGAAAGAAAACGGGAATTTCAGACATATCACTAAATTTTTCAGATATTTCGTCAATCTCAATTATTATCTTGTTTAATTTGTCTGTTATAATTATATTCAGGTCATTTCAGGCAAAACATACGGGAAAATTTTTATTTAGTTTAACGGTTACAATCGGGGCTAAAAATTAAAGAATGAATTTATTTGAGGCAATAATTATATTTGTATTATTGCTGGGAATCGGGCAAATTTTAAGAAGAACAAAATTTGAGGATATAATCCGGAGTATACTTTATACATTTATAATTTATATCGCACTTCCTGCACTGGTTTTGGCAGCATTCCTGAAAAATCCCATCCATTTCTCAAATTTTATCCTAACATCTATTGGTTTTGTTATTTTGTTATTTGGAATTTTTGCTGCGTTTTTTACATCAAAATTTTTAAATTTGGACAAACCGTCCATAGGAAGTTTCATAATTACTTCAGCACATGCAAATACGGGTTTTTTGGGTTATCCTATATCCTTTTATTTCTTTGGTTCAACGGGACTATTTTATGCAGTGCTTTATGATCTCGGAATATTCATTGGTTTAATCACAGTAGTTACATTTACCGCGGGCATTTACGGAAAAGGCAGGCAGGATAAATTAGATATTTTGCTTAATTTCTTTAAATTCCCGCCTTTATATGCGTTTATATTCGGAATGCTCATCGGAAATTTTGTAAATGCTGAAGGAATAATAATTGATGTAATAAATTTATTTGAACTGATTGGAAGCACAAGTTTGTTCTTTACATTGCTCTATTTGGGAATGTATTTGGACATTAAAAAAATTTTTAAATTTATTAAAATTTCAATGCTATCTTCGTTTATTAAATTAGTGGTTATTCCTTTGTTTGCTCTCTTAATTATCTGTGCAATTGAATATCTAAATATCCCGTTAAATCCGATGGAAAAAAATATAATATTGCTGCAATCCCTGATGCCGTCCGGACTTATGACAATAATGTTAGCGGTTCATTATAAATTGAATGTAGATGTGGCATCGGGTAATGTTATAGTAACGACGCTCATAAGTTTTTTCCTTTTATTTGTACTTTCTGTTGTTTTGTTCTAAATTTATTAAATTTAAATATTAGACATGTTGCAAAATAACTTTTGAACTTCTTTAAATTTTATTAATTTTCCCCTTTAAAATTTTTAATTTGCAACAACTTTAATAACTAAATTAGAAATGTTATAGTATTTATAATTTAAAAATATAAAAGGATACGCCGTATTAGATTAAAAAAACCATAAAAGCCCATAAATCATTTTTTAGAGAGTTTGCCGGTAACGAAATTTTGGAATGGGCTGAAAAGAAAAATGCCCCTATTTTTGAATCTGTGGTCATCTCGCTGTTGCTCGGAGATTTTAAAAACTTCTGGTTTTTAAAATTGCCTCGTTGTTGTTCGAAAATTTCAAAACAAATTTTGAAATAGTTAGGACTTACGCAAAATAGATGTGGATTCTTATCTTTTTAAGTCCTTTTACAAGGTGAATTGCGTAAGTCCTGATGAGTTTTACTCTGTTTAAATATTTTCAAACAATTCTGAAAATTACATATAAATTTTTTGATTTTTTGTATATAATCATTCAACACTGATTTTCGTAAGGTGTTTAATTAGTATCCATCCAACTCGTAATTTTTGTCAAAAACGCAAAAATTTACCTTGAAAAAGTTAAAATTTTTTCAAAATTTTATACTTTATGGATGGACACTAATTATCACAATTATGCCCTAATTTGTCATTTGTTTTACAAATTATTGAATACATTTAGCGAAGTAAAATTCTGATAATTATAATTTCTAAAATTATAATCTAAATTTTCTAATTTTGCCAAAATTTATAAGTTTTATCTACCTATGTTCTTATTTTTTAACGATTTTTGAAAATTTAGCAATAAAGTATTTATATTTTAATTCTCATAATTGTATATTGATATATGTAAAAATGGTATCCTCTCAATAAAACATGGTAATTAAATTATATTGTTCTATTTTACAAGTGAAAAATACTAAATTT
>MTER01000038.1 GCA_002083985.1 Candidatus Altarchaeales archaeon A3 | reverse complement strand
TATCGTAAGCGGAATCCCGATTTTTACAAACTCAAAAAAATTTAATGTAAAGTTTCTTTTTTCTGCATTCTGGATTATTATTACATTGCTTTCCGCCCCTAAAATTGACAAATTTCCTGCAATTGTGCTGCCCGCTGCCAATGCTGTCAGTTGTGCATCATCCGTTCCCTGCCCTAAAAGCGGAAGATATAAAGCAACAAGTGGAACATTTGAATAAACTGACTTAAAACAACGCTTATTGTCAGCAACACAGGAATTGATGATATATCCAAATTTCCTTCTTCAATTAAATTCTGGAAAAAATTTGTATCCCAGACGGACTGCATCAGCACAAACATCGCCACAAAAAATATCAGCGTGTGCCAGTCAATATTTCTTATAATTTCAGACCTTCTGCTGCTGAACAAAATGAGCGGAACCGCAGAAATTATGGCAATATAACTCAGCCGCAAATCAAAATTTAAAATATTTATATTCAAAACAGTAAGTAAAATTTTTAGAAAGAGCAGAGAAACAAATAAAACAAACGAAATTTTAGTTATGAGTGAAAGTTTGAAGTCCGGCTTTGTTTTGCTTTCAGAAATTTCCTGCAAATTCCGGCTTAATTTCATAAACTCATTTTTGTAAAAAATTTTTAATAGCAGGTATGCAACAAACAAATTTATTATTGTCGGAATCAGAAGAAATTTAATGAACGGAATAAACGGTTCATGCATATTCAAAGCAATAAGTAAATTTTGCGGATTACCTATCGGACTTGCAACGCTTCCGATTGTTATCGCAAATGCAAGTGCAAGCAACAATAATTTCGGAGAAATTTTATACTGCGACGCTAACATTAACATTATTGGAGTTCCTATTATTGCTAAGGTATCATTCATCAATATTGCTGATGCTCCGCCTGCAACAAAGAGGACTAATAATATTAGCATGTCTGTTGATTTTGCTTTGTGAAAAATTTTAGATGAAAAATACTGTAAAATTCCGCTCTCTTCCAGTGCCTTACTGATAACAAAAACTCCGAATAAAAATAAGATGACATCAAAATTTATTGAAGTAAGCGCATCATTCGGTGAAATTTGTCCGGTAATAAGCACAACGAGCGATCCGAACAGCATGAGCTGCCATATCTGCAATCTTAAATTTCCTATCTGTCTTATTGAAACGAGGATAAATACAGCGAATAAAACAATAATCTGAATTGGAATAATTGAGAACATTTAAAAAATAAATTTTCACCATTTTAATCTTTCTGCAATGAAATTTAACTTTCCCCCACCCACTATAATTTCAATATCTTTCCCACTTAAATTGTGCTTTAAACCGATTTCAAAATTTTTACTTAAAATTTTCATTATGACATTGTTGTTTCTTAATTCATCAATTCCTGCAGAAATTTCGATTATGTCTCCCTGCTCAATCCTGTCGTAATCACTTTTATTCTCAAACATCAAAGGCAATATCCCAAAATTTATTAAATTTGCAGTATGTATTCTCGCAAACGACTTCACAATTACCGCTTTAATTCCCAGATAACGGGGAGCAATTGCTGCATGCTCCCTGCTTGAACCCTGTCCGTAATTTTCGCCCCCAACAATAAATCCGCCCTTCTTTTCTGTTGCTCTCTGATAAAATTGAGCATCTATACTGTTGAACACATACTTTGAAATTTCCGGAATGTTACTCCTCAACGGCAAAATTTTTGCACCCGCAGGCATAATGTGGTCCGTTGAAATGTTATCGCTAACCTTAATTAAAATTTCTCCCATCATTTTTCCGGTTTGGGGCTCAAATTTCGGAAGCGGTTTTATATTTGGCCCCCGAATAATAATAGTGTTTTTTGCGGTTTCAACCGGAATTGGATTGATGAAGTTATTAATTACCGGAAACGACTTCGGCATCTTTAGGCATTTTAAAATTTTTTGAGCAAATACATCTCTCGGGTCAGAAATTTTTCCTGTTATCGCACAGGCAACTGCTGTTTCGGGACCTGAAATATAAACCTTTGCATCCTTTGTTCCGCTTCTTCCCGGGAAATTTCTGTTTATTGTTCTGATAGAGACCCCTTCACTTGGTGGAGCATATCCCATTCCGATACACGGGCCGCATACATTCTCAATAACCCTTGCACCTGCCCTGATAAAGTAACTATATTCTCCGCTTTCTATTAATGCCTCAACAACACTTCTTGAACCGGGTGCAATAATCAAATCAACATCTTTGCTTACCTTTCTGTCTTTCAGCAAATTTGCGACAACCTTTAAATCACGAAGCGATGAATTTGTGCAGCTCCCTATAACAACCTGCTCAACATTAATTCCCTGAACATCCCTGACTTTTTTAACATTATCTGGACCGTGAGGCGATGCAATGTTGGGTTCAATTTCCAATAAATTTATTACAAGCTTTTCATCATAGTATGCATTATTATCCGCATTTAAATTTTTCCAGTCGGAAACACGGTTTTGCATTTCCATAAAATTTCTTGTTATTTCATCGCTAAGAAATATTGAAGTTGTTGCCCCTGTTTCAGTTCCCATATTTGTTATTGTTGCCCTGCCTGGAACATCTAAATTTGCTATTCCATCTCCGCTATACTCTAAAATTTTTCCAACGCCGCCGCTAACTGTTATTGTTCTTAAAATTTCAAGAATGACATCTTTTGCCGATACAAAAGGTATTAAATTTCCGCTTAAATTTACTTCTGTAATTTCAGGCATTTTTAAATAAAACGGCTCATTTGCCATTGCACATGCAACATCCAAACCGCCGGCACCGATTGCGAGCATTCCAATTCCTCCTGCTGTCGGGGTGTGGCTGTCGCTTCCCAGTAGTGTTTTTCCCGGGACTGCAAATCTTTCTAAATGCAACTGGTGGCAAATTCCGTTTCCTGGCGGAGAAAAGTAAATACCGTATCTTTCGGCAATAGTCCTCAAAAATCTGTGGTCATCGGGATTTTTGAAATCGTCCTGCAATGTGTTGTGGTCAACATAACTTACTGCTAATTCGTTCCTTACTCTGTCAATTCCGATTGATTCAAATTGAAGGTATGCAATAGTTCCCGTTGCATCCTGTGTTAAGGTCTGGTCAATTTTGAGCCCGATTTCGCTTCCTTTTTCTAATTTTCCATCAATAAGATGTGCCTGCAAAATTTTTTCGGATATTGTTTTTGGGTGCATTTTAAATTTTTAAATTTTCAGATTATCAGAATTAAGAATATTGCATAAGAATTTAAATTTTGAGTAAATTTTTTAAGCATCAAAACCTAATTCTATTAAATTTTATTAAATTTAATGCTCAAATTCTTCAGATGAAAAAAATCAGGGGCATATTATCGGGAACACGAATAATGTGCAGAGATAAAAGCACGATTGAAAAATATATCTTTTTGGGAGACGAGGCAAAAAAATTAGGCGGATTTTCAGTAACCGAAGGACTATATTTGATTGAAAAAGATATTTTAGAGGTTTATGACAAAGACAAAAATATGAGTTTTGAAGACTTGCTGGAAAAAGGGAAAAATTTAACTGATGATGAAAATTTTTACATAAAGTATGTTGTTTTCAGGGATTTAATGAGCAAAGGGTATATGCTGGCAACAGGGTTCAAATTCGGTGTTGATTTTAGAATCTATGACAAAAAAGAAGGCATAAAAGAAAAAGTAAATGAAAATAATAACATTCAAAGCAGCAGGATGCATTCAAAATTTCTAATTAAGGTTGTGCCTGAGGAATATGTTTCTTCTTTTCCTGAAATCGCGGGAAATATTCGGCTCGCAAAGGCAGTAAATAAAAATTTGGTTTATGCTCTTGTAGATAAGGACAGTGATGTTATTTATTATCAGATTGATATGGCGAAAATTTAAACAAAAAACACCTATAAATTTTTAATGGCGGAAAAGATAAACTACAATTGCTAATATTATTAAAACAAAACCTGCACCTGATAAAACAATAGTTAATTCCGGGTTATCAAAACCAGAAATGCCTGCAATAATAAGAAACACAATTCCTAAAATAAGGAATAATATGATGATACTCCGCCAGCCCATTTTATCATGTTAAATTTTAACTATTTGTCTTTCATTTTAAATAATGCATCTATAAATTTCAGCCAATCAAGTTCTCCGATCACGACATCCGGAAATTTCTCTCTTAAATTTTCCGTAAATTCCTGTAGCAGAAGATCGCCTTTTCTTTTATCAGCGAGGAAATACAACGCATCTTTTTCAGATATAAACTTTTGTAACTACTCAGCCGACCTAAAAAATTACAGGTAAATTTTTGATTTTTACGCTCACTTCGTTCGTGTA
The DNA here is from genome assembly GCA_002083985.1 of Candidatus Altarchaeales archaeon A3. Lineage (GTDB taxonomy): Archaea > Altiarchaeota > Altiarchaeia > Altiarchaeales > Altiarchaeaceae > Altiarchaeum. Next base: position 3,001 of record MTER01000038.1, on the reverse strand, counting down.
TTTCAAAAATTTCATTTTTGAAATTGTATTTTTTTTGAAATTTTCACGGGTAAATTTCAAAAATTCACCGAAAGGCAGAATCCTAAAGTCCGATACTGTTATCGCAAAAAATTATTTAGAAGAGGTTGAAATTAAAAAGTTGGAAAGAACTGTTTCGAGTTATTTTGACTATATTGAAAGAATGATTGAAGCGCGTACAACTTTCACAATGAAAAAATTAATTGAGTCAATAAATGAATTTCTAAAATTCAATAAATTTGATATTTTAGATGGACAAGGAAAAGTATCTCACAAAAAAGCAGAGCAAACGGCTTTCGCTGAATATGATGAATTTAACAAAACTCAAAAAATTGATTCTGATTTTGAAAAACAAATCAAAAAGCTTAAATTTAATCAAAAATAGAACTTGCTCAATATTAAGAGGTAAATCACTCGTAACCGTCAAAAAATCAAGAATAACCTCCACTCTTTATTGAGCATATTCCAACCTTCTGAAAAGCAGTTATGAAAAATTTTCCATCCAAATTTAAGTATACCCTACAAAAATAGGCCTCTTTGATAATTGCTTTGAAAGGTTTGATTTCCTGAATGGCATATTTGCGGTTTTGCTTTTAATTTCACTTATTAAAGCAGAAATTTCTACATCTAATTTCTCATTATCCTCTCTTCGCCTTACTGAAAATTTTTTGCTTTCCCTTTCCTTTTCTCCGATTACAACAATGTACGGAGTCCATTCTCTCTCTGCCTTTCTGATTTTTGCACCTAATGTTTCATTTCTGTCATCAATATCAACCCTGATATTTGCTTTTTCAATTTCACGCATAATTTCATCGGAAAAATTTAAAAATTCCTTTGAAACGGGAATGATTCTGCATTGTGTAGGCGAGAGCCATAACGGAAGCATTGGTTTTTCTGACTTCAGAGCGTTTTCCAGAATTTCAAACATCCATCTTTCAATTGAGCCGACTGACGAATGACATATTGTACAGCCCTTTTTCTTCCCGTCATTATCAACAAAATTTATTCCGTATAAACCCGCATCCTTAACATCCAGCTGAACTGTGCTTAACTGACAATTTCCGTCAACAGAATCAATTCCCTGAAATTCGTGCTTAACCGCCCAATAGTGTTTCATTGATGAAAGCACCTCAATAAATGCCGGCTTATCCGAATATTTGAGTAAATTTATAAGGCGATCTTTATATTTGTCGTAAAATTCCTTAACAATCCTGAAAACAACCGCATATTCAATTCCCGTTGCGTTTGCCAAATCATTGTAACTTTTATATAAATTTTCATATTCGTCCCATCCCTGTTCAATATCCCTGCAGAAAGAATGCACATCCGGCATGTGGAATGCCCTTAATCGTCTTAATCCGCTTAATTCTCCTTTCTTTTCATACCTGAAACTCTTTGAAAATTCATAAATTCTTATTGGCAGCTGGTCATAACTCATATTTACCTGCTTCATAATTCTAAACAATCCGAAATCGCCTGCAAATCTCAAAACAAATTCCTTATTTTCATCGTCGGGAACTTTTACCATATAATGTCTTTCATGGAATGACTTACCCTGCTCTCTAATGTCCGGCATACTCCAGTCATAAATAACAGGGGTTTCAATCTTCATTGCACCTAAACGATTTAAAGCTATTTCTTCCGCCCAGTCACTTAATAAATCAAATATAAGTGTTCCTTTGGGATAAAATCGTAAATTTCCCGAATCACTCGCTTCTTCGTAATCAATTAATTCCATATGTACCATTGCCTTTATTGAAGGTGGTTCAACAGATGACGCATTTGCATTTTTCAATTCTTCAGCAACCATGTATTTTTTTAAGGTTGGAAATTTATTAAAAATTTCATACTTGTCTAAATTTTCTTCCAAATTTTCCATGTCAATTTTATATTCCTCTCCGGTCGATGCCAAAATAAAAAACTCGGATTTTATATCTTTTACAATATCTTCTCTTGTCTTTACCTCTTCTTTTACAATGTTATCCTTTTGTCCCTCAACTTTAATTTCTCTGCTTAATTCGCTGAGCGGATGTTACATTTGACTTCAAATCCCTTGTAATATCCGAATGGCGCCTTAATTACATCTAAATTTTGTTCCTTTAAATTTTCATAAATATTCTGAAGCATTTCCTTTGCAAATTTCGGACTCGCCAGATTGCCTGAAAGATGTGCATAAGGATAAATTACAACTGACTTTGCATTAACCTTGCCATAAACATCCTTAATATTACTTATTGTTTTGTTTAAAATTTCCTCTTTGTTTTTCTCATCGTCTTTTTCAACTGCTGTAAATACAACCAAACATTCCTTTGCTTCTAAATTTTTCTCTTTTATTTCATCTGCGTCTTCTATTGCCTTTTTCTTAACCTCAATCTTTATGTAGCATGGATAAACAAAATTTTCATCTTAAAACGATATTTGAAATTTAAAAATTTAATAGTAATTATGAATACAAGAATACAAATTACAATTCAGAGATAAATTTATTACATATGTTGACTTATTTTCGTATCATCTCAAAATTTTAGAGTATTTTAAAAACTTCAAGTTTTTAAAAGATACGAGCAACAGCGAGTGTAAAACCTAAAAATTTAATGGCGTAATTAACAGGTGACTGTTGGCAATCACTCTCTATAAATCGAAAAAAATAAAAAGCAATATTTTAAAAATTCCCCCTAAAAGAAATCTTAAAATTTATGTGTTGCGAAAAAAAGTCACCTATTTTTTACATAAAAATTTAACATTTTTCACTGAAAAGTAAAGCCACAAAACTCAATTTACCCCATTTTATTGAGAGGATACTTATTTTCCTTATTTTACTTTCATTAATAGACATGTTACAAAATAACTTTTTCACCTTTAAATTTTATTAATTTTAACCTCACTTCGTTTGGATATTTACAAAATGTTCTGAACATTTTGTAAGATTGAAAATCTTACAGATTTTCAGTATTTAAAATCTTTGCGATTTTAAAATCACCTT
>MTER01000037.1:2555-11514 GCA_002083985.1 Candidatus Altarchaeales archaeon A3 | reverse complement strand
ATGCAATTAAAATTTTAAAAGGCGAATATAAACAATGAACAAAGAGCAATTTCAGCGGGGGGCATTTGTATTGAGCAAGGAACATTGTATTGATGTAGTTGAGATCCTTTATCTCAACGGGTGGCTCACCGCAACTGAAATTGCAGAGGACCTGAAAATTCATATTGCAACAGCGGTTAAGTATCTCACGGAACTTCATGAAATAGGAATCGCTGAAAAAAGAACACGGGAAGGGAAGTATAAAGATGCACTTGAGTATCGCCTGATAAATTCCGAAATAAATTTAACCTTAAATTTTGAGCAGATAATTGCAGAAGAAAGTAAGGGTGTAATTGAGAAAGCAGGAATTATAAAAGTGAAAGAAAAAGTAAGAGATGATGTCCATTACGAATGGGACGACGAGAAGCAAAAAATTTTAAAGATTAATATTATTGGTGCCGGAATCAGACGGGGCATTCAGGAGTCCATTGAATTAAGCACATCGGAAGGAAAATTTTTGTGGCATACTCCTTACCCGTCTGAAGAAGGACTATCAGTAGAACAAATTTGTGAAAATGCAGGAATAAAAAATCCGGTAGAAATTAAAAAGATGTTGAAATTTGTTGATGTTTTGAAAGAAAAAGGTGTTATTGAAATTTTATAAAATTTTTGGAATATACTCAATAAAGAGTAGAGGTTATTTGTGATTTTTTGACGGTTATGAGTGATTTGCCATAAAATGAGCAGTTACAAAATAAATTTACCCCAACTTATTGAGAATTTACCAATTAACTTATTCAGATAATCTTTTTATATCTCAATCATAATTTTATGAACATTTTAGGTTATCCCAGTAATTCATTATAAAGAGAAAAAACAAATAAAGTAAAGATGAAAACTATAAACGAATATATAAAGGAGGCGGCGGAATTTCATGGCAGGTATACTCCGCATGTTGCTTTAACTGTCATCATGATTGACTATGCGGTTGAATTAATCAAAAAGTTAAATATCAAAGAAGTAGGTGTTCGAGTAGAATCAGAAAAATCATGTGGCTGTGATCAGGATGTTTTCTATGTTATGTTAAAAGATATTTTTGGTTATTGTTTTTTAAAAAGGGTTGATTTTGGAAAATCCTCCGTATTTTGTTTGTATAACATTAAAACCGGCTACGGAGTCAGAGTTTTTGTAAGCCCTGAAAAATGCAAAAAGTATCCGTTATTTTACACCTGGTTCATGAAGAAAATAACAGACAAAAGGCCAACAAAAGAGCAGATTATTGACGAAATTCTCGCGGCTGGAAGAGAAATACTTTCTTACCAAAATGTTAAGATAAAAACCGAAAAAGAAGAAAAACCAAATATTATGATTTGTGATGTCTGTAAAGAAGCATTTGCATCAACAGGAGAAAAAATCTGTAAGGCATGCTCAGGAGGGGCAGATTATGAAATTTGTGATATGGTTAAATAAATTAAAAGAATATGTTCGATAAAGGGTGAAGATTATTCGTGATTTTTTGACGATTACGAGTGATTTACTCATTAATATTGAGCAAGTTCAATTAAAATAATAAGCACAAAAGTTCCCATTTGGAATTGCGACACCTACAACTATTGTTTTATCACAAAATGATATGAGTTGCAATTGGAAAATTATATCAAAAGTTTAAAACGATTTCACTTCGTTCAAACATCCCATCGTATAATTCACAGATGGTGCAAAAAATTTGCTAAAATGTGGGATTTTTACAAATTTATTACCATACATAATATGATTTTTAGTAGTAAATTGATGTAATCTGGCGACCCACTCATTTCAACACATCTGTTTTATGAAATGAGAAACTTTTGTAAGCAATTCAAAAAATAAAACCAAATTCAAGAAAATGTGCAAAATAATAGTTTATACTTTTAAATATTTATTTTTAAAACAAATTTGTTCAATTATGTTAAAATGAAAATTTTAGCAGTAGATATCGGAGCGGGAACGCAGGATGTTTTGCTATATGATTCAGACAAAAACCTTGAAAATTGTTTTAAAATGGTACTTCCGGCACATTCTTTGATTTATGCCGATGAATTATTTAAATTTGCCGATTCGGACAAAAAACAACTGCTGATTTATGGTAATTGCATTGGCGGCGGAAAAATAAAGAAAGCATTGAAGTATGCAGGAAGCAAAAAGGAAATTTTTATAACAAAAGAGGCATTCAGAACATTCACATATCATGGCGAAAAATCAAGTGATTTCAATGTAAAAATTATAAGTGACGATGATGCCAATCATAAGATTAAATCCGCAGAGGTTGATGCAACAATGAAATTTTCCGAAAGTGATTTGGGACTGTTTAAAAATTTTCCCGGTTTCGGCGAATTTGATGCAGTATGCTATGCTGTTCAGGAGCACGGAGCAAGAGAAAATACATCGAACAGGGTTTATAGATTCGGGGTCTTTAAGGAAAAACTGGGTAAATTTAAGGACTTCAGGGATTTGGCAATGACAAATTATGATGAAATAGAGAACAGTTTTTACCGCTTTAAATCGCTGTTTAGGTCGTTAAAATCGCAAAGAGATAATGTGTTGCTCATGGATACGGCCCATTGTGCGGTTCTCGGATGTATGCAGGACGAATATGTAAAGGACTTAAATGATTACCTGCTCATAAATTTTGGAAACGGACATACAACTTTTGCGATAATTCATGATGACAAAGTCATAAGTTATATGGAACACCATACAAAATGTCTGAAAGATCCTGAAAAGGTTAAAAATTTAATGCGAAAATTTGCCGATGGAAATGTTACAAATGAGGAAATTTATAATGACGGCGGAAACGGGGCAATAATATTTGAAACAATCGGATTTGACAATATAAAGAAAGTGGTTGTTACTGGACCTAACAGAAATTTAATAAAAGAAACAGGACTTGATTATTATTTTGCATCACCTGGAGGAGATATGATGATGACAGGACCAATTGGCTTAATAGCAAGTGCAAAGAAAAAATTTGCTGATTATAACTGATTGCTGTGTTGATTGGTAGTGTCCACAAGTTATACTCAACAACGGCGAAAACTGCGCTTTTTTATAGCACATCTTCGGAGATTTGAAAAACTCAATTTATAGAGATTCAAAGTATATTAACAAAAGTTTTGATTCCGTCAAAACTCCATTAAATAATTATCCTGATAATGTCAAATTAAAAATTATTAGTAACTATTCAGAGGGTACAAAAATTTATCTGTGAAAATTCCAAAAAATACAAAAAAATGAATATGTTAAATAAAGAGTGGAGGTTACTCGTGATTTTTTGACTGTTACGAGTGATTTACCACTTAATATTGAGCAAGTTCTGCATTAGAAGTATTCTGTAATGTTGGTTCTGCAGTAATAAATATTTATACTTGTATTTTTGGTCAGAAAAAATGTATAGAAGAAAATGTGGCAATGTTGATAAAGTATACACTAAACATAGATGTTAAACCGGAAAAAGGAGAAATAAGAAGAATATTAAATGAAAAACATATAGATGAAGAAGAATTAATAAGGAAGTCATCACTCAAAAATTTAGAAATCTCATTTCCGGGATTAACTTCTATTTTGGAAAGATTGGAAAAATAAAGTCACAACAACCTCACGATTTTAAATTTATTTAAAATCTCCGAATGAAGTGAGGTGACATTAAAAATAAGAGCGATTAAATTTTAATAAATCATAAATTAAAATTTTTATCCGAATTATTAATTTTATATTCTGAATAATAATCTAAACAAATTTGAAATTTTAAAATGCCTCAGTAGCTCAGTGGTAGAGCGTTCGCTTGGTAAGCGAAAGGTCACGAGTTCGATCCTCGTCTGGGGCTTTAAAATGTATGAAGTGAAAATGTATGAAGATATCCTAAATTTATTTAAAGAAACAGGAAACAAAATTTCCAAAAGTGCCGGTGAAATTTATGGCACTGATGAAGCGAGTGAAATTATCGGAAACGGTGCAGGAGGGGACAAGACAAAAAAAATAGACAAGATTGCAGAGGATATTGTAATCAGTGAAATTTCTAAAAATTTTGACGATTTTTGTTTAATATCCGAAGAAATCGGAATTAAATTTTTCGGGAAAGCAAGTGATATGGCTTGTAATAAATTTTTCTTTGTGGATCCGATAGACGGTTCAAATAATGCAACCCGCGGAATTCCTTTATTTTCAACATCTCTGGCATTTTCAACATCACAATACATTAATGATATAAAAGTCGGATATGTGAAAAATATATTTGGCGAAGAATATTGTGCAGTCAAAGGAAAAGGATCGTATAAAACAGATGTTCATAAGATACAAAAAAAAATTTTAATGAATTCAAAAGACGATATTGAATTTTTGGGTGTTGAATTTGCACCTTGCGGAAAAAATTTAGACGAAATTTCAAAAATTATGCAACTTGCGAAACATTACAGAACTGTCGGGAGTATCGCTCTTGGATTATGTTATGTGGCAGGCGGAGCATTAGATGCATACATTGATTTAAGACCTCCGAGAATTCTGGATTTAACTGCAGCAAAACTTATAATTGAAGAGGCGGGAGGAATATGCCTTGGCAAAGAAAATTTAAAAGTAGATACAAAGACGAAGGTAAATTTAATTGCGGGAAATAAAAAAGCAGTTGAGAAAATAAATAAAATTCTGGAAATTTAGCAATAAAATTTTAAATGAAACGCTACGAACTGCATTCGCACACAAATTTTAGCGATGGAAAATCAAGCATAGAAGAAATGATTAGCAGAGCAAATGAATTGGACTCAGCAATCGCAATAACAGACCATTTCATCGGCGACGAATTCAGCATTAACAAAATTTTATATCGTAATATTTCTTCACTTGATAGTTTTTTAAAGAGGAGAAATAAATTTAGTAAAATTTTTGATGATGTTATATTCGGAATTGAAATAACAAGAGTAAATCCCAAAAAGATACCTGAAATAGCAAAGAACGCAAAAAAGCACGATTTTATTGTTTTGGTTCACGGTGAAACAAGCGGCGATAAGGTTCCCGCAGGCACAAACACCGCGGCGTTGAATTGCGAATATGTAGATATTCTGGCACATCCCGGGCATTTGAGTGAAGAAAATGCATTAAAAGCAAAAGAGAACAAAATTTTTATTGAAATTACCGCAAGAGAAATACACAGGTCGGAAAATCCTGAAATTGCAAAAATCTGTAAGAAATTTAATCTGGAAATGATAATAGATACAGATGCACATTCTGCAGGCGAACTTATTGATTATGAAAAGGCAAGAGATACGGGGTTGAATGCAGGATTGAGCGAAGATGAAGTGACGCGGACAAACGAAAATGCAAAAAAAATTTTTAAGAAATTTATTATTTGAATTTATATAACAAAGAGTAATTATTAAAAGAAATAAATTATTAAGTTTGATAAAATGGCACAACCATTAGCAGCAGCACATAAAAATTTGCCTTTGGGAAAAGCAATTCCGGCACACATAACCCAGGGAATAATAAACGAGACAGTTTTGAACTGTGCAGATAACAGCGGAGCACGCGAATTAAGAGTTATAGGAGTTAAAGCATATAAGGGGGTTAGAAGAAGAAAGCCGTCAGCGGGAATAGGTGATATAGTGATATGCAGTGTAATCAGCGGTGATGAGAAAATAAGAAAACAGGTTATTAAAGCAGTTGTAGTTAGACAAAAGATGCCATTCAGACGGCCTGATGGCACAAGAGTTAAATTTGAAGACAATGCAGCAGCAATTATAAATGACGACGGAACACCGAAGGGAACTGAAATCAGAGGGGTTGTTGCTAAAGAGGTGGCTGCCAGATGGGATAAAATCGCATCCATAGCAAAAGGAGTAATGTAAAATATATGTTCTTTAAATTAATTTGTAATTTAATATTTGTGAAATGAATGGGGATGATGACGAAGAACCACAACAACAGCAAAAAAAACCAGGCATATTTTTGTATTTGGTATATGGCTCTATTGTGGCTCTTATATTATTCTTACTTTTTTCAACATTTTTTTCAGGAGAATCGGAGATAAATATTAATACAATGACTACACAAAATGTTGAGGAAAATTTAAATTGCAAATATAAAATATTTTTTGATAATGAAACAATACAAACAAGGGATGAAAATTTTACACTTCAAAAATATGCAAGCAAGGAGTTTTCGCATAAAATGATTACCAAAAAGAAAAAAATAGTGGTATTCGGAGAATGTTATTGTGATGGCGAAAATCATTATGAACAGTCAAAGGCATACATTGCTGAACTTATATCTAATGAAATTTCAATTGATTTTGAATTTTTAAAAAACAATACAAATACATCTTACGGAATTCAAAAATAAAGCGTATTAAATATAATTTAAATAAATAACAAATTACTAATAAAATAATTAAATAAATAACACAATGGAAAGAAGATTTGGTGGAGGTGGAAGAAGCGGAGGATATGGTGACAGTGGACCGAGAGATATGCACAANNGTGCTGACTGCGGAAAGGAATGTGAAGTGCCGTTCAAACCCGATGGAAGCAGACCAGTATATTGCAAAGACTGCTACCCAAAACACAAGCCGGCAAGGTATTAGGGAAATTAGATTATTGAGGTAATTTTAAAATAAATTTAATTTATTCTGCAATACCTCAATTTTGACTCAATATATTTTTAATTTTTAAATTTATTTTCATAACTATTCAGAGAGTACGAAAAATTTCACATTGCAATATTCGGAAATAGAAAAATTTACCTGTAATTTTCAAACTTGTTTGAAAATGTCCGAACATCAGCGAGGTGAATGTATTTTTGGCGGTTGAATAGTTTTACTAACAAACTACTCATAAAATATAATTAAATAAATAACACAATGGAAAGAAGATTTGGTGGAGGTGGAAGAAGCGGAGGATATGGTGACAGTGGACCGAGAGATATGCACAAGTGCTGACTGCGGAAAGGAATGTGAAGTGCCGTTCAAACCCGATGGAAGCAGACCAGTATATTGCAAAGACTGCTACCCAAAACACAAGCCTGCAAGGTATTAGGGAAATTCGATTATTGAGGTAATTTTAAAATCTCAAAGATTTTAAAATCTCCGAACAATAGTGAGGAGACATTATAAATTTAATTTATTTTGCAATACCTCAATTTTGACTCAATATATTTTTAATTTTTTAATTTATTTTCTTTTAAATTTATGCTACTACCTATCTTTGAAAGTTATGAGTTTCCTGAAAATTGTAAAATTTTGGTGGCAAGAAAAAAACAAATTTAAAGGTGTTTTTAGACATTTTTTAAATATCTTTCAAACTCAGGTACTATGTTAAATTTAGGTTATTATTTTATAATCTTATTATATTATTCTAAAAATATATTTTAAATAAACATCTCAAAAACATGAACACAACACAAAAAATCGTAATTGCGGCAGGAATTATTGGAATTTTATTTATTGTAGGAATTTTGGCTTATGTTTTAATAAGTTTGGGCTTGCCTGAACTATCAACAGGAGGAGTTGTTGCGGTAGTTCCGTTAAAGGGAGACATTGCGGGAGAATGCAGCAGTTATGGCGGTTGTATAGATCCGACAAAATTTAAAGAGATGATGGAAATAGCTGAAAATGACGAATCCGTAAAGGTAATAATTATAAAAGTTGATAGCGGCGGAGGCGGGGTTGTGGCAAGCCGGGATTTAATGAAAATCGTGAAAAACGCAAAAAAACAAAAGCCGGTAATTGCATACATAAATGATATTGGTGCAAGCGGAGCGTATTATGCGGCATCGGCAAGCGATAAAATTGTCGCAAACGAATTCGCATTTGTCGGGAGCATCGGCGTAAAATCGGAAATTGTGCATTACAAAGGACTTTTAGATAAACTTGGAGTAAATATAACTGTCATAATGAAGCCAGATAACAAGGATTTTGGAAGCCCTTACAGAGAAAATTTAACTAATGATGAGACAAACCTGATGAATAATGTCATTGAAAAAATTTATGATGCGTTTGTGAGTGATGTTGCTGAAAACAGAAATTTATCAAAGGAAAAGGTTAAGGAAATTTCGGAAGGGCGGAGCATTTATCTGGGAAAGGATGCAAAAGAAAACGGACTGATTGACTATGTAGGAGACATGGACAATGCTATTGACATTGCCGCAGAACAGGCAGGAATTAAAGGAGATGTTGTTGTTCGCTACCTAGATACGGGACAGGAAAGTATTTTTGACAGGATGGCAATGAAAGTTGGTTACGGCTTTGCAAAAGGACTTGTTGAGGTTGAAGGAAAGCAACAAAAAATATTGGCAGAGCAATAAATTTAATCCCGGCAATAAATTTTACTAAATTTAGGCCTCTTTCTTAATAATTTCTGTTCCGCACGCATCGCAAATTTTTTTGTATTGCTTATATATCTTTTCGCAGGCGGGACAAATATAGATAAATTTGTTTATTTTTTCATTCACGGATTCAACGATCCCTTCATAAGGTATATTTAAAATTTTAGCAATGTTCTGAATTGCAAAATCACTTGTCATGAGATTTAAATTATGTTCATAAGCCGCAGCTAAAATTTCAATGTCTGTTTGTGAAAGATTGTTTGCAAAGTCATTATTTATTTTTGCAATCTTCCTCTTTGAGTCCTCCGAGACCTCTAATATTTTTAATTTTCCGTTCCTTAATGAGCCCCTTACGACTTCCCTTAAAATTTCATCCTTTACTTCATTGAGAACACCTTTGGTTATATAGCCCTCAAACATAATGTCCAGGGAATGTAAGATTACACTCGTATCATAAATCCGGGTAAATTTTTTGGTTGTTTCGTTCAATTTGGTATTATTTTAAATTACTGATGTTTTGTGTGAAAATTTGATATTATGGTGAATCCACTATCTTTTGATATGAATATTGTGATTTATGTGGCTTCATATAAGAGTAAATTTAAGTAATCAAAAGTTGAAAATTTCACTA
>MTER01000037.1:0-2548 GCA_002083985.1 Candidatus Altarchaeales archaeon A3 | reverse complement strand
ATAATAGACATGTTGCAAAATAACTTTTTTACCTTTAAATTTTATTAGCTTTCACTCTTAAAATTTTTAATTTGCAACAACTCTAATATTAGACATGTTGCAAAATAACTTTTTTACCTTTAAATTTTATTAGCTTTCACTCTTAAAATTTTTAATTTGCAACAACTCTATTAAAAGTTTCCCATTTCATAAAACATATGTGTTGAAATAGTTGGGTCGCCAGATTACATCAATTTACTACTAAAAATCATATTGTGCTTATTAATAAATTTGTAAAAATCCTATATTTTAGCAAATTTTTTGCACCGTCTGTGAGTTATACTATGGATGTTTGAACAAAGCGAAATCATTTTAAACTTTTGATATAATTTTCCCATTACAACCTATATCATTTTATGAACTTGCTCAATATTAAGGGGTAAATCACTCGTAACCGTCAAAAAATCACGAATAACCTCCACTCTTTATTGAGCATATTCCATTTTATGATAAAACGATAGTTACAGGTGTTGTAATTCCAAATGGGAAACTTTTGATTAAATTACTAAAATAAGAAGTTCTATGTTTATATTTTAATGTTAATTTTTTAATGTTAATTTGACAATGGATTAATAAAATTTTCGTCCCCTAGAAGTATGCTGTGATATTAACATATAACTTTTTAGAAAAAACTGAGCATCAAAAATATAAATCTTTAATATTGAAAAACAAAAGTGATTGAAAACCAACAGGAAATTTATACCGACGAGGAAATTTATGAAATTTTACACCCCATAGTCAAGGAATGGTTTAAGAACAAATTTGGTAAATTTTCAGCCCCCCAGAAGTATGCGGTAATGGATATCCATAACAGGCAGAATGTTTTGATTTCTTCTCCGACCGGAAGCGGGAAAACACTTGCCGCATTTCTTTCAATTTTAAATGAATTAATCAAACTTGCAGACAAAAATGAATTAGACGATAAGGTCTATTGCATTTATATTTCTCCGCTAAAAGCACTTGACAACGATGTTGAAAAAAATTTAAATGAACCGTTAAATGAGCTTGAAAAAATTTCGGGAAAAAAATTTGGCATCCGTCTTGCAGTCAGGACAGGAGATACAACGCAAACAAAGAGAACAGGGATGTTGAAGAAAACACCTCATATTTTAATAACAACTCCCGAAACACTCGCAATCGTTCTTTGTGCCCCTAAATTTAAGGAGAAATTAAAGGATGTAAAGTATGTCGTTGTTGATGAAATTCATTCTCTTGCCGAAAACAAAAGAGGAGTGCATTTATCTCTAACACTTGAGCGACTGCAAAATTTGGCGGGAAGATGGACAAGAATCGGATTAAGTGCAACGGTTGCTCCGCTTGAAAAAATAGCAGAATTTTTGGTCGGATATGAAAGAGGAAAACCAAGGGACTGCAAGATTGTTGATGTAAATTTTTTAAAGCAGATGGATATTAATGTTGTTTGTCCGGTTGAAAACATAATGGGAGCAACTCCAGAAGAGTTAAGTAATGCAACTTATTCCATGCTACATCGCCTGATTCAGGAACATAAAACAACCCTGATATTCACAAATACACGAAGCGGGACAGAGAGCGTTATATTTCATTTAAAGGAGAAATTTAAGGACAAATACAAGGATAATATAATGGCTCATCATTCCTCGCTCTCAAAGGAACTGCGATTGGAAGCAGAGGATAAATTAAAGGAAGGAAAATTAAAGGTTGTTGTTTCTTCAACATCGTTGGAACTTGGGATTGATATCGGATATATTGATTTAGTTGTGCTTATAAGTTCTCCAAAATCAGTTGCAAGGGCTTTGCAAAGAATAGGGCGAAGCGGACATCGGCTGCATGAAAAATCAAAGGGAATAATTATTGTTATTGACAGAGATGACCTTGTTGAATGTGCAGTAATACTTAAAAACGCCGTTGAAGGAAGAATAGATGAGATTGATATTCCTCAAAATTGTCTTGATGTTCTTTCGCAGCAAATCTTCGGGATGGCTATTGAAGATGACGGGGATATTGATAACGCTTATGAGGTAGTAAAGAGAAGTTACTGCTACAAAAATTTATCAAAGGACGACTTTATGGGTGTGATGAGTTATCTTGCCGGAGAGTACAGCAGTTTGGAAGAAAGGTATGTTTATGGAAAAATCTGGATTAACTATGAAAAAAATTTATTTGGAAGAAGGGGAAAATTAGCAAGGGTTTTATATGCTACGAATATAGGGACGATTCCTGATGAGTCATTCGTTCTCGTTAAACTTGCAAGTGAAAATAAAGTAATCGGAAAGATTGACGAGGACTTTCTTGAACGGCTAAAGAGCAAAGACATCTTTGTTCTGGGTGGGAAAATTTACAGGTTTGAATATACGAGAGGAATGATTGCTTATGTTAATAATTGTTCGGGACATCCTACAATTCCATCATGGTTTTCAGAACAGTTGCCGTTATCATTCGGACTCGCACTTGAAATTCAGAAATTTCGCTCTCTTTTAGAGGAAAAATTTAAAACATCGGATAGAAATTTAATAATAAAATTTATCAC
>MTER01000036.1 GCA_002083985.1 Candidatus Altarchaeales archaeon A3 | reverse complement strand
CTATTGAATTTTAAAACCACCGCACTGCCGTTTGAAGATTTTCAAATATTAGCGATTTTAAAATGCTCAATTTGTGAAGTTGTGAAGTATAGATAAACAAATACCAGTTATTTAATAAATTAGCCATATTTTTTACGACCCATACAAAATATAAAATGAACTAGTATGTTAAACACCACAACCAAGATAAGGTTCATGGGAAATAGAATTACAAAATTATTCCAAATTGATTAACTTATTTCGTTACAATTACTTTGATGAACATGATGGATAGCAATCAAAAAGACAGCAGCGGAAACTTTAAAAGTGGAAGAGTTATAATGATAGGTCATATTCCCATCGGATTTGGAACTGATAAAGAAACGATGTTCCTGGCAATGATTTTGGCAATTGTGCTTATGGTTGTTGCATACTTATTTTTCAAATGAACCCGATGAACCATCTATGAACAATATATGAATCCTGTATGATATTGTCTAATCGTGAACCTTCATTATATTTTCTTTATTTGTTGCCAATCTTTTTAAATCATCAAAAAAATTTGGATATGACTTATTGACACATTCCGAATTATCTATTGTTGTCTCTCCTTCCGCAGATAATCCTGCTATGGCACACGCCATCGCGATTCTGTGGTCATTATGAGAATCAATAATTGCACCGCGCAATTTACTTTCCTTAATTATTAATCCGTTTTTTAATTCCTCAATATTTGCCCCCATCTTTCTTAATTCGGTTGCTATTGCACTTAAACGATCACTTTCTTTAAGTTGCAATCTTTCAGCGTTATAAATTTTTGTTTCTCCTTTTGCATAACATCCGAGAACTGCTAAAACCGGAACAGAGTCAGGAATATTTTTGACATCTATTTCAATTCCTTTTAGTTCCGATGTTTCTACATGAATACGGCATTCTTTTATATCAATTTTTGCTTCCATTCGTTTTAAAATGTTCAAAATTTCCCTGTCCCCCTGTTTTGAATTTATATTTAAATTTTTCATCTCAATATTTCCGTTAATTGCACCTGCGGCAAGCAAAAAGGCCGCCGAAGAATAGTCCCCTTCAACCCTAAATTTATCTTTTCTTTTATAATGCTGATTTCCTGATATTCTAAATTTTCGCATATCTTCCGAGACATCAACTTCTATTCCGAAGTCCTTTAAAACATCAAGGGTAATTTCCAGGTATGGCTTTGACTCAATTTCGGTTGTTATGGTTATTTCACTATTTTTTTCAAATCTTGGACATGCAAATAACAATCCGGTTATAAATTGCGAACTTATATTGCCGGAAATCTCTGTTTTTCCACCTTTGATTTTTCCGGGATTGGCTATAACATTTTTATCTTTATCAATTTCACATTCTACACCTAATTTTTTCAGTGCCTCAAGTAATGGTTCGACAGGTCTTTCTTTTAATCGTCCTTTTCTAATAAATGTTATTGTTTTGTCGGTCTTTACCATACTTGCCACAGGAATAAGAAATCTAAGCGTAGAACCAGATTCTTTTATACAATCTATTATCACATCATTTTTCACATTCAAATTTTCGTTTCCGTCTATTTCCAGTGTCTGATTAAATTCTTTTATATTGGTGCCAAGCATTCGCAGTGCTGAAATTGTCTCGGTAATATCGTTACTTTCTAAATAATTTGTTATTCCTGACTTCCCGTTAGCTAATGAAGCACAAATAATTGCTCTGTGAGTATAACTTTTGGATGGGGGAGCATTAATTGTTCCTTTTAAAGCAGTGCTTATTATGCAGTATTTCATTTTAAATTTTGGATTTATGTTAATTCGTATTAAATTTTGTTATAAATTTTGAGTTTATGAGTCAATATTGCTTTTTTCATCCATTCAAAATTTTTTTATTCTGTTTTGTTGTTTTTTATTTAATTTAACCTTTTTTCCAACCACATACTCTATTAACTTCTTTCTTCGCTCATTGTCTATATCTTTATATTTTGTCACAGATAAAGCAACTTCTGCAAGCGCATCTCTGACTTTTATTGCATCGTCTTCCCGCGATTTGTCAATATACTTTCCAATATCTTTTTCATCCAACAGTACGAATACGAGGATGTAAAATAACTTTCTTATGTCTCCTTCCTCAGAAGATATTCCTTTATCTATGATATTATTTAAAAAATTTCCATCTCTTTCTAAATCAAATGCAAAAGATGTTGATGTATCGGTAACATTGAATTCTTTTAAATTGGACTGAATAAAATCAACGACGCCAAATACAGATTGTTTATCGTTTTCATCCATTATTTCTATAATTGTTTTTCTCTTTTGATCCGGATGTATTACAGAAAGCATCCATTTGGCAACATGTCTTTTTGTGGACCCAAAATTTGAGGGATATATTTCACTCATCGCTTTGTTAAAAGCA
Source organism: Candidatus Altarchaeales archaeon A3 (assembly GCA_002083985.1). GTDB lineage: Archaea > Altiarchaeota > Altiarchaeia > Altiarchaeales > Altiarchaeaceae > Altiarchaeum. The sequence continues at coordinate 4,093 of MTER01000036.1, read as the reverse complement.
ACAACATAGTCCTTTGAGACAATTTCAGGGGTGTTTTTTAATTTAGCAGTAATTTCTTTTTCTTTGTCTTTATCAAAATCAAACTTAACGAAATTATGCTTCACACACAAAGTAAAGACGAGCGATCTCGCTTTTTCGATAAATTCTTTTATCTCTTCCTCACCAAGTATCAGGTTTGCTATATCTGCCTTTATTCCTTCCGCAAATTCCGAATTCAATAAATGCTCGGTATATTGGTTAAATAAAATACCTTTATCTAATACATAAGATAATGACAAATAATAAAGTATTTTTTCGAAATTATTTATGGCTTTTGACGACATAATTCTGTCAGAATTTTTAAAAATTATTTCCGGTGGCGACAAAATATCTTTCCTTACTAAGTAATTCACCCACTTTTCTATGTCATTATCTATAATCTTATCTGCCATAAAATGAAAAGGATATTTTATCCATGTATCTTTGTCAGAATTTTTAAGCATCAAAAATATTAATTTTTTCTTTGTATCGTCATCAAGTTTAGATTCATATAATTCTAACGGAAAGTACTCGCATAATTCCCCTTCCCGGATATAATATTCAATAGTAATGTGGGGATAATCTCTATAATAATGTTTGTAATACGTATTGTTCGCTACATCTATAAGTTCTTCTTTAATATTTTCTATTTCCGAATTTTTCATCCCCGTCAGCGATTTCCAGTAAGTCAATATTGCATCATCCAGCGTCATTTTGCTATGTTTTGATTTTTGTTAATAATTAAAGATTGATTAAAAATTTCTTTTTGAAATATGTTTCATTAAATAATTTGCATTTCTTTTCATTTTCTCAAGCACATCATTGTTGCTTTCTCCTTCTTCATAAACACAACAAACCGGCTCGTTCTTTTTTATAATGGTGTTTGGATTTGGCACATCTCCCATATCAATTTTTAAATCGTATAAATTTTTAACGTTCACATCTTTTTCTGCATAAATTATTCCCTTTCCGTAAAATTTTCCATTTTTTCTTTCTCCTCCAAAATTAAATTTTTCATCTGAATTATTGCATGCTTTTATATGTCCTTCAACTAAATTTATGCCTAAATATTTTTCCACATTTTCTATAGTGTCCTGAATTCTCGGATTGATCTCCATAAAGTAAATTTTGTCTTTGCGGACAACATAATCAATTCCGTTTGAGCCGACAAGAGAAAGGTCTAAAATTATAAGTTCTGAAAATTTTTTAATATTTTGAATTAATCCGCTCTTTCCATCATAAGGCACGATATTGCCGCAATATTTCAGTCCACATCCTCCTAAAAATTTCTCACCTATCAACTGCTGATTAACAGAGACAGCAACTGCACGCTTTCCGTTTGAAAGAATAGAGCAGCTTAAAGAAATTCCTTCAATAAATTCCTGAATTAAAATTTCTCCCTGCACTTTGCCTTTTGAGATTAAATTTTCAAAGTCCGCAAAAGAAAAAATTTGCTGCGGATGGCATTTTCCTTTATCAATGTCCATTGCTTTAATGACACAGGGAAAATTTAATTCTTCACAGGCATTTTTTATTTCGGATTTGCAATTAACATCAATAATAAATGTTTTCGGATAATTTATTGAATATTTGTCAAGCACTTTTTTGAGATATTTCCAACTTTTTGCTTTCATGACATTTTCCGAACTATTTCCTGTTATTTTAAAATTTTTTTCTATTGCAGTTACGACATTTGCACTGTCTCCTATTTTTGAGGTCAAAATTACATCCTCAACTTTTCCTTTAAATTTTTCTATCGCAAATTCAGATAGTGCATTTACAGAATATTTCTTTAAATTGGGCACAAATTTTTCTTTTTGCATTGAGAAGAAATTTTTTGTAATGCCTGCTGTATCCATATCACAAAAATATGTTGCCAAAAAGACATCAAAGCCCGTTTTTTTTGCTGATTGTGCTGCTGCTCTCGCATTTAAACCAATTATACCAATCTTTCTTTTCATATTTTTAGATCTTTTATTGTAACTTCTCAATAACTTGTGGGAAGGGAATAAAATATATAATTGTTTTGCATTTTTTGTATTTGTTTTTTATAAAATGAGCAGTTACGAAATTTATTTACTACAACTTATTGAGGTATTACAAATTTTCAACAATATCCATCTCCTCAGAAGTTAATTCATACAGCGCATAGACTAGTTAATCAATCTCTTTTTCAAGATTCTTGACTTTCGACTGCTTATCAGGATTTTCAAGATAATTGTCGTCTTTAGTGATATAGGGGCTTTTACTATTCATTTTCGCGGTAAACCTTTTTTTGAATTTTCAGCAAGATTCTTATCATCTTTCTTTAATTTTCTTTCGAGTTTCTTTAGGTCTTCCTCATGAGGCAATTCTTCCGGTTTTATTCCTCTTTTAGATAATAACGAGCGAATATCTCTATTGTTTCTGATATGTTCTACCATAATTTTCTCTTCGCCTTGAAGATTATCTTTTTTAACGCTGAAGTTCGTGATTTCCGTGGCAAGGTTCTTTGCTGGGATAGTGATTGTCGGCAAAAAATCGGCAAGAGGTCTATTGCCAGGTATTTTTAATCTTTTTTTCATCATTGATGTCGCAAACCCGCCAAAAAGTGCCCGGTCTCCTTTGCTTCTAATCCGCGCAAAACCCGTCATCATCAACCCCCTGCGCATATATCAGTTTTGAAAGCTCTGTTTCGGATTCAACTAATTTTTGCCGTGTATTCAACCTTTCACTTAAAGATATCCTTTCCTCAAGAATTTCCTGCTTTCTTGTCTGCATCGCAAAATAGCTTTGTGCAAAGGCAATTTCTTCTTTTCTCGGATCTCCGTTCTGTGCAATCAGGTAGCAGGCATATCGTGTGAGCATTAAATCATCAATTTCTCTTTCTGCTCCTGAGCCGATTTCTACCTTTTTGCTGACCTCAGCAAAATGGTCATCAATATTTATTCCCGATTTTTTACATGATTCCTTCGCCTTATCTATAACAAATAAGAAATTTCTCCATTGAGCATATCTCAGCAATACCTGCAAATCCCGGGCAAACCAGAATTCAATGCCATCCGATTCATTTGCATAATCTTCAAATGTTATTTTCAGCTTTGCGATTAGTTCTTTTTTCATTTTCTAATTATTTTTCGTAACTATTCAGAGGGTATAGAAATTTATCTGTGAAAATTTAAAAAAATTTAAAAATGTCAAAAAATTTACTGTTAGTTTTTTGGGTGGCTGAATAGTTACTATTTTTCTTTATTAAAGTTTTCAACAACCTCAATCTCCTCCGGAGTTAACTCATACAACTTATAGACAAGTTGATCAATCTCTTTTTCTAATCTCTTGACTTTCGCCTGCTTGTCAGGATTGTCTAAGTAATCATCGTCTTTGATGAGGCAGAGGATTTGGCTATTCGTCTTTTTTTAGTCTCCTTCTTTTTTCTTTTTCCTGAATATTCAAATAATTTTCAGAAGTGACTACTGGCTGAAGGCTTCTCTTCTCAAGCTCTTTTCGTGCAACTCCGGCAACATTTCCGCCTTCTGCCGCAGCTTCACGGTTTTCTATGAAACCTTTTGCATCTTTGTTTCTCGCGATTCTGGTTGTGGACGCTTCTCCAAGCATCGTAAAAATAAGCTCCAGGTCGTTCATGTGGTCCCTGAGGTTTTCTTTCTTCAATCTTTTTAATTCTTTATATTCGCTTGGCGTAATTCCAAACGTGGCCTTCGAGATTTCCGCGGTTAATATAGCATATTCCCGCTCGGTTGTTACTTCTCTATCCTTCCATTCATCAGTCAATTCATCTCTTACCGCAATTCCCCTGACCCTCTTCTCGATCCAGTCATCGGAATATCCTTTAGACCTGTATATCTCCTTCATGCGCGCTTGGGCCAGTTCAGGGTTCTGTATTTCCCCGACCCGTTCATAGCCAACCTGCGCCAGCCACTGCTTGAAAGGCTCTGCTCTGGGAGATGAAATTGACTGAATAATCCTGAACATATTCTTCGTGTTAGCGCAATCGGTGAGGTATTTCTTACCATCCGACGACATCATTTTCAGTTGTCCGATTTTTTCGGACAACTCGAATCCTTCATCTGTAAGCTTG
>MTER01000035.1:3702-10235 GCA_002083985.1 Candidatus Altarchaeales archaeon A3 | reverse complement strand
ATAAAAGAGGCAGTAACAGAGTCATCGACGGCAATCATACTGGTTCATAATCATCCGAGCGGTGAGCCGCAACCAAGTCAGGATGATATAGAGATAACAAATCGCATAATTTCGGCGTGTGATATTGTTGGAATAAAGGTATTGGATCACATAATTATCGGAGATAGTAATTATTTTAGTTTTTGTGATGAGGGTTTAATTAAAGATAAATGAAAAGATAAATGAAAAATTATTTTAAAGAAAAAATTTAAAGATTCAAAAAAATAAACAAATAAAATGGGTGTAGAAAAAATAAATAAATCTGTAAAATTTGATATGAACGGCCGTTTAAAAGAGGTCTTGCCCGAAATTTTTGAGGATAATAAGATAAATTTTGAACATTTTAAATCATTGTTAAGCAATGAGATTATAGAAAAAGAAAACGACAGGTTTTATTTTAACTGGGCAGGCAAAAGCAATATTTTTAGACAGATTCAGGTATCAGCTTATGGAACTTTAAAACCAAATAAGGAAATATCAGTAGATTTTGATAAAACAGAAAATATTGTTGTTGCAGGTGAAAATTTAGAAACACTTAAACTTTTACTTAAACCATACTTTGAGAAAGTTAAGATGATTTATATTGACCCTCCTTACAACACAGGCAAGGACTTTATTTATCGTGATAATTTTAAGGAACCGTTAAAGGATTATTTAGAAAAAACAGGACAGATTGATAGTGAAGGAAAAAAACTAACCACAAACACAGAGGCAAGTGGCAGGTATCATTCTGACTGGCTTAATTTCATCTATCCGAGATTATTTTTAGCAAGAAGTTTATTAAGAGATGACGGAGTGATTTTTGTTTCAATTGATGACCACGAAGTTCATCATTTGAGAATGATTATGGATGAGATTTTTGGAGAAGATAACTTCATAGGTGAATTTGCTTGGAGAAAAAAAGCAGGAGCAGGAGCCGATTCAAAATATTTTTTCCGACAACATGAGTACATACTTTTTTATTCTAGAAATATAAATGTAATTGATGCCTTTTTTCAACCACTTACTGAAAAACAAAAATTAGAATATAAAAATCCGGATAATGACCCAAGGGGTAATTGGGCGCCAACTGATTTGAAAAGGACAGGAGATAATGATCCTAGAAGAATTTATAAAGTTTATTCACCTTCTGGTGTTGAGTTTGAAGCATGTTGGACTTACACGAAAGAAAATTTTCAAAAACTTATAGATGCTAATTTAATATGGTGGGGAAAAGAAAATAGAAGTATGCCTAAACGAAAAAGATTTTTAAATGATAAAGAAGGATTAATTCCGCGTTCTTGGATTGATTTGTTTTTAACTTCAGATGGCACAAAAGATTTAGAAAAAATAAAAATAGAAAATCTTTTTAATTATCCAAAACCAGTTGGATTAGTTAAACATTTTCTACAAATAGGTACGAAAAAAGATTCTATCATCCTTGACTTCTTTGCTGGCTCTGGGACAACAGGACACGCTGTTTGGGATTTAAATAAAGAAGATGGTGGCAATAGAAAATTTATTCTTGTTCAATTAGATGAGGAAGTTCAGAACGAAGAGATTAAAAAAGAGTTTCCAACTGTTGCTGATATTTGCATTGAAAGATTAAAAAGAGTATCAGAAAAATATAAACAAGAAAAGGAAAAGGAAAACAACAATCAGCAAAATAATAATCAGGATTTTGGTTTTAAGGTTTTTAAACTTGATAAGTCAAATTTTAATCTAAAAGATGAGTTTGAAATACCTGAAGGAGAAAATGTTGAGGGATTAAGGCAAAAATACCTTGAATGGCTTGGCATGTGGGTTGATGAACCGTTGGTTGGTGGTTGGAAAGAAATTAATGTTATTTATGAGATAATGTTAAAGGAAGGATTAAATTTAAACTCAAAGATTGAACAGGTAAAGATAAAGGAAGATAATTTTTATTATGTTAAAGATGCAGAACAAAATTTTGACTTTTATATTTCTTTAGAAGATATTATCAGCAATGAAACAATAGAAGAAATAAGAACTACAAAATATAAGAATAAAATGTTTATGTTTTTTGATAAGTCATTAACTGATAACGATAAAATAAATTTAAGCAGTTTTGTTAAATTAAAGGTGATTTAATAAAAAAACAAAATGAAAAAAATTCAAAAAAACGATGATGTTTTTTCAAAAATTTCCGGATTAATTGAACAGGCAAGAAAAAAAGTTGCTCTCACAATTAATCAGGAAATGGTTTTGCTTTACTGGAATATAGGCAAAACAATAAGGGAAGAAATAATAAAATCAGAAAGAGCGGAATACGGAAAGCAAATAGTCCACGCACTGAGTGGAGAATTAACCTTAAAATATGGAAGGGGATATTCGGAGCAAAGTTTATGGCATATGGTAAAATTTTATGATGTCTATTCAATTCTCTCCGCAGTGCAGAGAGAATTTAAAGGGTTATCATGGAGCCATATTAAAACAATCATCTACCTTGACGATAACCTAAAACGTCAATTTTACGCGATTTTATGTCAAAAAGAACAATGGAGTACTCGAACATTACCTGAAAGAATAAATACAATGCTTTATGAACGAACTGCCTTATCAAAGTTACCTGAAAAAACCATTGAAAATCAGTTAAAGGAATTAAAAGAAGAAGACAAAATGACTCCGGAACTTGTTTTTAGAGACAGATATGTTTTGAAATTTTTAGGACTTTCTGATACCTACAGCGAAAAGGACTTAGAGCAGGCAATACTTAACTCTCTTGAAAAATTTATTCTTGAATTTGGAAAGGACTTTTATTTTGTGGCAAGACAGAAACGGCTTACTATTGATAATGAGGATTACTATATTGATTTATTATTCTATCACAGAAAGTTAAGATGCTTTATAGTAATTGACTTAAAAGTTGGTAAATTCAAAGCAGAGTATAAGGGACAGATAGAATTATATTTGAGATATTTAGAGAAATATGAAATGGACGAAGGAGAAAATCCGCCTGTTGGTGTTATTCTTTGCACTGAAAAAGGGAAAGAACTGATTGAATTACTTTTCTTGCCCGATGACAATATAAAAGTTGCTGAATATTTAACAAAATTACCTTCAAAAGAATTGTTTGCCGAAAAATTGCATAAAGCCATGCTGATGGCACAGGTAAAACTAAAAGAAGACAAAAATGCTAAAATTGAAATTTGATTCAAACTTGGATTTTCAAATATTGGCAATAAATTCTGTTGTGGATTTGTTTAAAGAACAGACCAAAAGACCTTCTGGTTATATATTTCAAGTTATACCAAATATTTTGGATTTATCAAAAGAAAAAATATTAGACAATTTGCAGGAAGTTCAGAAAAGAAACAAGGTAATTCTTTCAAAAAATGATGACTTGCAAAAGCCGTACAATTTCACAATTGAGATGGAAACAGGAACAGGCAAGACATATATTTATTTAAGAACAATTTTGGAATTAAATCAGAAATATGGCCTTACAAAATTTATTATTGTCGTGCCATCAGTTGCTATAAAAGAAGGTGTTTTAAAAACATTAGATATTACAAAAGAACATCTTAAGCAGATCTATGATAATTTACCATATACTTACTTTCAATATAAATCAGATAATTTAGTGCAAATACGAATGTTTGCTCAGGATACAAATATTCAAATAATGGTTATTACAAAGGACGCCTTCAATAAAGATACGAACATTATCAACAATCTCCATGATAAGATGGGAGATAAACCTATTGAAATTATTAAAAAGACAAATCCTGTTGTTATTCTTGATGAACCACAAAAAATGGGTGGAGAGGCGACACAATGGGGGTTATCAGAATTAAATCCTCTTTTTATTTTAAGATATTCTGCGACACATAAGGATATTTTTAATTTGGTTTATAAACTTACTCCTTATAATGCCTATAATTTAGGGCTAGTTAAAAAAATAGAAGTTCTATCTGTTACCGAAGAAGGAGACCCTGGTAGTAAGAAAATAATACTGGAAAAAATAGAATCAACATCAGGTGGATTAAGGGCAAAGGTTAAAATTTTTGTAAAAGAGAAAGAAGGAATAAAATTTAAGATAATGACTTTAAAACACGGTGAGGATCTGGCTAAAAAATCCAAAAATTCTTTCTACGAAGGATTTATTATAAATGAAATAAACAAAGATCCCGGTTATATTTCATTTTCTAACGGTTTAAAAATTTACGAAGGTAAGTCATCAATAGAAGAAGATGAAATAGCGAAAGTAATGATTAGAGAAACAATAAAAGAACATTTAGACAAAAAGAGACAATTAAATAATAAAGGAATAAAGGTATTAACTCTGTTTTTCTTAAACAGAGTTGATGATTATTTGTTAGAAGATGGTTTTGTCAGAAAAATTTTTGAGATGGAGTTTAATAACTTAATTCAAGACAGATATAAGGACTTTTCAAATATGGATGTGAAAAAAGCACACAGTGGATATTTCTCAAAGATGAAAAAAGAGAGAAGCATTGAAGAAGACGAATCTGCATATAATCTTATCATGAAAGATAAAGAAAGATTACTGTCATTAGATGAACCAGTCGAATTTATTTTTTCCCATTCTGCTTTAAGGGAGGGATGGGATAACCCGAATGTATCTAATATTTGCACGCTCTCTTATGCTACATCAGAGATAAAAAAAAGACAGGAAATTGGAAGGGGCTTAAGGTTGCTTGTTAACCAGAATGGAGACCGGATTTTAGATGGAGAAAAAAATTTGTTGACTGTTATCACTAACGAAAGTTATAGGGAGTATGTTGAAAAATTACAGACAGAATTTAGAGAAGAAGTCGGAGAAGAAGCGCCGCCAATTGAAAATAAAATACAAAGAATAAGTATTAAAATCAAAGAAGAAATATTACAGAGCGATTTGTTTAAAGGACTATGGGAAAGCATATCAAAAAAGGCAAAATATGTTGTTAAAATAGATGGCGATAAATTTTGCGATGAATGTGTAAAAGAAATTTGTAATATTGAAGTGAACTCTCTAAATATTAGTATTCAAAAAGTCAGGATAGAAAAAATTTATAAGGAACAGGAGGAACAAGAATTTAAACAGGACTTTCTTAAACAGTCATCAGAAGATTATGCTGTAAAAAAGATATTTAATATTGTAAAATATATAGAAGATGAAACAAAACTTACCCGAAACACAGTTTTAAAAATATTAAGTGAAACAAATAACTTAAGTCCTTTATTTAAAAATCCACATAGATATGCAGAAAAAGTCGTGGATATTATTAAATGGAAGTTAAAGGAATTTGCGGTGGAAAATATTAATTATTATGAATTGGACGAATCTTTTGGCGTTAATATTTTTAATAGAGAAATACAAACTTATGAAAAATATGTTGTTAAAGTAAATAAATCTATTTATGAAGGCATCACAAAAGAATCTGATATAGAAGAAAAATTTGCTACATCTATTGATTTTGATTCTCGTGTAAAGTTGTTTTTAAAACTTCCGGAGCAATATGCGATAGAAACGCCATCAGGAAATTATACACCTGACTGGGCAATAGTAGTTGAAAAAAATCAGGACGGTTTAAAGAAAGAAGAGATTTATTTTGTAGTTGAGACAAAAGGAACGGATAATCTTAATGATGGTTCATTAAGGGAAGTTGAAATAAATAAAATAAAAAGTGCGAAAAAAAGATTTGAGAATAGGGCAGGAAATAATGTAAAATATCTTGCTCCTGTTAAGGACTATGATAGTTTTGTAAAATATATATAATGATGTGGAAAATTTATTAATATAATGATGTGGAAAATTTATTAATATCAAAAATTTAAAATGTTCTGGGCAGATCAGTTAGCAAATCAGGCAATTGAAAGGGTTGAAAAGGAATTTGCAGAAGGAAAAATTAATGAAAAAATTGCAGTAATAAGATGCGGTCAAACACCATCCGGGGGAAAGCATATTGGAAATTTAAACGATGTTATCAGGGCATACTTCGTTTATAAGTCAATAAAAGAAAAGATAGAAAACAAGGAATGGGATGGAAAGATAAAATTTATTCACACAAGCGATGACAGAGACCCTCTTAAAGATGTTCCTTCAAAGCTCATGGATTTAAACGGGAAATGGCATGAAAGCAAGGACTCGGGGATTGAAAAATTTTTGGGAATGCCTTTATGCAGAGTTCCGGATCCTTTTGGCTGCTGTTCGTCGTGGAGCGAGCATTTCACAAAGGTATGGGTTGAAGGAATAAAAGCACTCGGAATTGATGATATTGAAATTTATTACAACAATGACTTATACTTGCAGGGAAAATTTGAGCCATACATAAAAGCAATTTTTGAAAACGCAGGACATGTTGGCGAAATAGTTGCAGAATTTCAGCAGACAAAAGGTAAGGATTACATTCCTTTTGATGCGATTTGTCCGGATTGCGGACGACTGGCAAATATAGATAGTTTTAATTTGAACAGCAATACGGTAAAATTTAAATGTGGCGGAAAAGAAATAAAAAAAAAGAAAACGGAGGGCTGCGGATATGAAGGGG
>MTER01000035.1:0-3645 GCA_002083985.1 Candidatus Altarchaeales archaeon A3 | reverse complement strand
TTTAATACGACCTATGAACCGTTCGGAAAAGACCATTTTGAAGGAAGCTGGAAGAGCGGACAGGTCATTGCGAGAGAAATTTACAACATTGAGCCGCCAATCCCGTTTGTTTATGAATTTTTCCTTGTAAACGGAGAAAAGATGTCGGCAAGCAAGGGAAATGTTTATGTTACGCAGGAAATTTTAGAAATTTTAGAGCAGGAAATTTTTCTTTACTTTTATACAAAAAAGCCCGAGAAGCAGAGGGACTTAACTTTGGCAGAAATTTTTCGCTTGGTCGATGAATTTGATATTGTTGAGAGAATCTATTATGGAGTTGAACAGGGAAGAAATGAGCACGAAACAGAAGATGCAAAAAGAATGTATGACATAAGCACGAACAAAAAATTTTCAGTTCCGCCGAAACGAATGTCTTATGTCTTTGCCTCAACATTAGCACAGATTTACGGAAAAAAAGCGATTGAAAAAGTAAAGGAAATAAATAAAAAGGAAAATTTGTACAGCGAAAGCGATTTGGAACTGATAAAAATACGGTTTGAAAAGGCAGGAAACTGGGCGAATTTATACATTCCGGAGAGTGAACGAATTAAAATAATTGATGATGAAGAAGCACAAAAAATTTATCTTGGGCTTGATGATATGGTTAAGGAATTATTAAATAAATTTGCAGAAATGTATGCCCAAAATTTAAGCGGAAAAGAAATAACAATAAGAATAGGGGAATTGATAAAAGCGTCAGGGGATAAAGAGTTATCTATAAAATTTTATAAAGCGTGCTATATGATGTTGTTTGGCAAAGAGAAAGGCCCGAAACTGGCTGGTTTTATAGATACATTAGATAAGGAGTTTATACTTAAAAGATTTAAAGCGGACTAAAAATAGAAAAATTTAAATTTTAATATTATTGTAAATCTAATTAGTTATAAAATTTAAAAATTTAATGATTACAAAATGGTTTATGGTTCGCATGGATTTTTGAGGAGATCAAGAAACACATTAAAAGGAAAACCGAGAGATAGCGGAAAGATAAGTATAAGAAGGTACTTTCAGGAATTTATAACTGGAGAAACAGCAGGAATAAGTATAGATGTAAAATACCGGAACATTCCGTATCCTAAATTTAACGGCAAGCTTGGAAAAATTACGGGACAGCAGGGAAGGGCGTATTATATTAACATAAATGATAACGGAAGAAAAAAGAATGTTCTTGTAAGTCCCGAGCATTTGCAAAAGATCATTAATAAGAACAAAGCATAAAAGCAAGTTATTTAAGTAAGATGAAAATTACGGAAAAGAATTTAACCACCCTTTCTCATGTCAGGGAAATTTTGCTGGAAAGAGAAAAGCTCGCAATAGACGGTGAGCCGATGACTGACGATCAGAAAAAATTACTGAATTATGCTAATAAATTTTCAAAATTGTCTGTCCGGGATACTAAAGAGTTACAAAAGAAACTGAAGGAGGTAAACGGATACCTTTCTGATGCACAAATCGTGAAAATTACAGATATGCTTCCGAAAAATATTGATGAAGTAAGAGCAATATTTTCAAAGGATGAGAAATTTAATTATAATACCGATGAGCTCAAGCAGATTCTTGATTGTGTAGCATTATATATGTAAATTTAATTTTTTTAAATAAGAAGAACCAAACCATTGAAAAATTGTATTTGTTTAGCTGCTTAAAAAATTAAGTGTGAAAAAATAACTACAAAATCAAATATAAGTTCGTTTTGCCATCATTTAAAAATTTTAAAAATTTTTAAAAATTAAAAACTTATAGTTTTTAGTATATTTTAAATAAAATTTAAAATGATGGGGCAATTTTATAAATTTTAAAAGATTGAAAACTTATAGTTTTCAGTAAAATTCAATTAGCTAAACAAATACGAAAAATTTAAAGCAAATTCGCCTTTTTCTTAAAAAGAAAAATGTCACCTTGCAGATGCTCGGAGATTTCAAAAACCTTTGGATTTTTGAAACTGCGAAAAAGAAAAGTAAACCGTGAAAAATTTAAAAATTTAAAACAAATTTAAAGCAAAATTTATATCAAAATTCAAAATGGAAAGTAAGAAAGATAATTATCTTAGGATTCTGGATTCAAAAGAAATCAGCAAAAATAACGCACCTTTTAAGATAATGCCGTCTGTTCAGGCGATTGGAGAAGAGTATTGGACATTACTTGAAGTTGCTCCAAAGGATAATGTAAAATTAGAGGTTAAGGAAAGAGTATATATCGGCGATGAAAAAAGAGATAAAGTAGATCATATAATAAGAAGGATAACATACAACGACCTTACAAATAGTGCAAAAAATGTATTGTCCGAAGTAATTTCCCAAATCGTAATTGACAGGGAAAAATATTTTATTCAGTTTATGAATACAATCAGTCCTCTGAATGTCCGAATGCACTCTCTGGAAACATTTCCGGGGATCGGAAAAAAACTGACATCTGAAATTATAAATGAAAGAAATATTAAACCATTTGATGACTTTAAAGATATTCAAAAAAGAGTGAAGAATGTCGGAGATGTTTCAATTCACATTGCAGAGAAAATCGTTGAAGAACTAAAAGGCGAAAGCACACATTATTTCTTCATAAATCTGGAAAATAAAAGCGATGTTGCAGGAGAACAAAGAAGGACGGAAAGAGGCAGAAGAGAAGGATATAATGATAGATCTGAATACAGACGAAGATAAAACATAAAAGTTAAAAGATGAATCAAATATTTGAGGGCGTTTATAAAGAAGGCAGGAATTTAGCCACAAAAAATAAATTTAAGGAAAATAAGGTATACGGTGAAAAAATCATAACCGAAAAAGGTAATGAGTACCGGCTTTGGGATCCTGAAAGAAGTAAATTAGCAGCAGCAATACAAAACGGACTAAGAAATTTTACTATAAAAAAGGACTATAATGTTCTTTATCTGGGTGCATCTTCCGGAACAACACCGAGCCATGTTGCAGATATTGCAAATCTGGTTTTTGCTGTTGAAATTTCCAAAAGAATGATGCGGGACCTTATACAGATATCCGAAGTCAGAACAAATATAATTCCTATTCTGGCAGATGCGTTAAAACCTGAAAGATATAGTGACAGAATATTATCTGTTGATTTTATTTATCAGGATGTTGCACAGCCAAATCAGGCGGAAATTTTAAACAAAAATGCAGAAATTTTTAAGCCGAAATTTGCGATGCTTGCAATAAAGGCAAGGAGTATAGATGTAACAAAAAATCCATCCCAGATTTTTAAAAAAGAAATAGAAAAATTAAATAACTTTGAGGTTCTTGAGATTATAAAATTGTATCCTTATGATAAGGATCATGTTTTGGTAAATTTGAGATATAAGGGATAAAATTTAGTAAATGGAAATCTCACTTTTCTAAAGAAAAGCGATAGCAAAAGAATAGAATAATAAATTTTAGTAAAACTACCAACCATCCCAAAAAATTACATGTAAATTTTGTTAACCTATGAGTAGTTACAAATTTTATAATAATCAGGACTTACGCAAAAGCAATACAAATTTTTGGTTTTAAATTCTTTTTTACAAGATGAACTGCGTAAGTCATAATAATATTTAAATTTTAAAAATTTATAATGAATGTAGCAATCTCACACACGGATGCAGATGGTATATTA
>MTER01000034.1 GCA_002083985.1 Candidatus Altarchaeales archaeon A3 | reverse complement strand
CTCCTTATTTAGTGCCGGAAACATCGGCAAACTCAAAACTCTCTTCGATAAATTTTCTGCAACAGGGAATTCTCCGCCTTTGTACCTGAATAAATTCCTGTAAAATGTTGTTAAATGCACTGGGGGAAAATAAATCTTTGTGTGAATTCCATTTTCCGATAAATATTTCATTAATTTATTTCTAATGGTTTCATTTTTTAGTCGAATTGTGTATAACTGGAATATTGATTTATATCCCTGTGGTTCTTTCAGGGTTTCGATTCCTTCAATTTTTGATAATTTTTCTGTCAAATAGCGTGCATTTCTAATCCGCATTTCATTTATTTCTTCAACCTTTTTAACTTGAACTCTTGCTATCGCAGCGGTTATGTTTGACATCCTGAAATTGTAGCCAATCATCATGTGGTCATATAAGTTTGTTTCTGACCTTCCGTGAGAGCGAATTAATTTTACTTTTTCATAAACCTCTTTTGAATCTGTTGTTATAAGTCCGCCTTCTCCGGAGGTGATATTTTTATTCGCGCACAAGCTGAAAGATGATGAATCTCCAAAAGTCCCGATTTTCTCTCCGTTCACGGTTGCTCCAAGAGCTTCTGCTGCATCTTCTATTAAGATAATATTATTGTCTTTGGCAATTTCACGTATTTCTTTAATCTTACATCCTATGCCGCCGTAATGGATGGGCATAATTGCCTTTGTTTTATCGGTTATTGCATCGTTAATTTTGTACGGATCAATTCCGTAGTTTTCTTCTTCAATATCTACAAACACGGGTTTTGCTCCAACAAAAAGTGCGGAATTTGAAGTTGCAATAAATGTGAATGGTGTGGTGATTACTTCATCTCCGGAGCTAATGCCATACGCTAAAAGTAATGAATGAAGAGTTGACGTTCCTGAATTTAATGCAGCAGCATACTTTGTGCCTATGTAATCTGTAAATTCTTTTTCAAGATTTTTAACTTCTTCTCCTTCACCTGACCAGATGCCGCTTTTTATGGTTTTTGTTATTGCATCAATTTCTTCGTGGTCGTAATAAATATCAAATAACGGGATTTTGTTTTTCATATTACTCTAAATTTTTTTGCCGAATATTACATTTAATAGATTAGATTTAAATTTAAGTTTACCTTTCATTACATCATGATTTACTTTCAGATACTGGTCAATGTCCTGCCCGATATCAACCCAATTGCCTTTATGGTGATAAGCAACAATTTTTTCTTTGTTATCCCTTAACCTTAAAAAAAGATCAGGCATACCTAAAAATTCACCATCTTTAATATAATTTAAAGCCTTAGGTTCAAGCATAACAACACCTGCATAAACGGGAAATGTAATCTCAGGTTTTTCTTTAAGGTTTGCAATTATACCATTTTCACGGGCATCTAATTCCAGTACACCATAAGGTATTTTAAGAGTATTTTCTATTATTACCATAGTTCCCACAGCACCCATTTCTTTATGATATTTTAAAAGTGCATTATAATCAATATCTGCAATAATATCCCCCAGAACAACTGCAAATGTTTCATTAATATTTTTTGCCGCTTTTTTAACGGCACCGGCAGTTCCTAATGGTTTTTTCTCTACAGAATAGGTAATCTTAACACCAAATCTTTTGCCGTCTTCAAAGTAATGCGTAATACTTTCTTTTAAATAATTTATTCCTAAGGTTATTTCATCAAATTCGTAAATTTTAAGATATTCTATGACTATCTCTAAAATCGGTTTGACACCAATGGGCAGCATGGGTTTTGGTAAAGCTTCAGTGAACGGTCTTAACCTTGTTCCTTTTCCGCCTGCTAAGATTACTGCTTTCATTTTTATAGTTCAATATCATAATATTCCTTAATGAATCTTGTAGTAGTGTTAAGAACTCTTTTTGCTTTGGTAACGGCATCTTTTGCAACATCTTCTGTGTATTCATCAAGAGGATTCCATATATCTTCACCGGAAGGTTCCGGATACCTTGGGAGAATCCGATGCTCTTCAAGTTCAATAACATCAGGAATCAATTCTTTAAAGCAGCAACCCATTTTTCATCTTTTACATCTTCAATAACACTCCCAAGAATTCCTGAAACAAAATGGGTTCTTGCAAATTTATTTCCCATAATTAAAACACATTTTATTATCTTTTCTGAACACTGCTGTGCGTGGTAAGCAGCATCTGCATAATTTCCCGAATCATGCAGCAATTCAGCACTTTTGAGGTCATTTCTGCTTTTATTTGCAAATGCCTTAATCAGGTTTATATCATCTCTGCTATTTTCCATTGTTGTTTATCTTTTATGTAAATGGGTCTTTTTTCATGAATTTTAGGCTTTAATTTTACCATGAAATTACTCCAAAAATTAAGCGAGTCATACAGCACCCTGTAACCGGTCAGAATTCCATAAACCAGTGGATTTATATGCTCCACGGAAAGATCCCCGGGCTCTACAAATACCGGCGAAAATCTGATATGATATTTATAAATGAATTCTAACTTCACCTCGTTTAATATCCTATGCCTTGCCATTCTATTTTCCGGTAAACCCTTAGCAACAACCAGCAAATCAATGTCAGAATACTCTGTATATGTTCCTTTTGCATAGGACCCGAACAAAACTATTGAAATTAATTTGTTTCCAAATTTATTTCTGCATTTTTCCATAAATTCGTCCAACATTTGATCTACATTGAGCATTTTAAATAATTAAATTTAAACATTATAGATGTTTGGTTTGTATTTATCAATATTCTCTGAAATCCATTTAATTGTCTTTTTAAGCCCATCATCAAGCGAAACCTTCGGCTCCCAGTTCACAAGTTTCTTTGCCTTTCTGTTATCAACCCATAGTCGTTCAACCTCGCTTTTATTGGGTCTAACGCGGGATTCATCAAATTTAATTTCCACGTCTTTATTAATCAAAGAGACAATTTTATTTGCAAGATCGCCTATTGATATTTCAAAGTTTGAGCCGATATTTATTACTTCTCCTAAAACTTTATCGTCTGCTTCAGCGATTTTTATAAACCCTTCAACTGTGTCTGACACGTAAGTTAAATCCCTTGTAGGGTGTTTTGAACCAAGAAAAACTTCATTTTCTGTCAATGCCTGTGTTATGATTGTAGGAATAACCGCTCTTGCTGATTGCCTTGGACCGTAAGTGTTAAACGGGCGGATAGTCGCAACAGGCAGCCCGTAAGACAAATAAAATGATTCTGCAATTTTATCTGCCCCGATTTTACTTGCAGAATACGGAGACTGCCCCTGTAAAGGATGCTTTTCATCAATCGGGACATACTGTGCCGTCCCATAGGTTTCAGAAGTTGATGTGTGAATCATTCTTTCAACATCATCTTCTTTTGCAGCCATAAGAACATTTAGTGTACCTATTATATTTGTCTCTATTGACTCACGAGGATGAATATAGGAATAAGGAATAGGGATAAGTGCAGCAAGATGAAAAATAATGTTAATATCTTTTGCGGCCCAACGCATAGCGTCCGAATCTTTTATATCTCCTGTTATAACATTTATTTTCTCCTTTGTTTCTTCCGGGAAAAGTTCAATCATCCCCCAGTCGTTCCTTGAATTATACCTGACGAGAGCGGAAACATCCGCTCCAAGTTCAACTAATCTTTCAGTTAGATGGCTTCCTATGAAACCACCTGCTCCGGTAACTAAAACTTTTTTATTTTTCCAGTTCATTTTCATTGTTTGAGCCCTTTATGAGCCCTTTAAGCCCTTTAAAACAACATTTAGTTTATATACTGTTCCTTTACCCGTAACGCCTAACTTTTCTAAGATGCGCTTCTCAGTCAGTTCCCGAAGATCACGGGAAGATGTGGGTTTTGAAGCGCCCGTAATCTTTTGATATTCTTTATTGGTAATTGAGCCACTCTCTTTTACATATTTAACTGCTTTTTTTTCCCTATCATTTAATTCAAGATGCTCCAGCATACTTTTGGTGAAAATATCGCGGGCAATTATAATCCGAAACTCGCCTCTTTCTTCAATAAATTCAGGATCGGGCAATCCTTTATTTCTACACTGTGCTATCATCTCCAACGTTCCTGAACCGGCTTTCTGGATATAATCAGCAAGATAAAGGACCTCTGCTAATAACGGATTATTGGGATAAGAGGCATGGGGTTCTTTTAACGATTTAACGGTTAACTGTGAAGGCAAATTTCCAGGATTCCATATCTCAACCCTATCAAGAAAAACCATTACCTGAACAGCGCCATTTGAATTGTAATCCCTGTGTGCAACAGCATTAACTATCGCTTCCTGAATGACGAATCCGGGAATTTCAGGCGGTCGCGAAACCTGAACGGTTCCGGTTTGTTGAATAACTGGTATATTTATGTTGTCAAGAACAAATGAGTATGCTTTATCTATCTGCTCAAAAAGATTTCCGTCATAGATGTGATATGAAGTAAATGGCTTTTCTACCTCAATACCTGAAAATTTTATGCATTTTATTTCGGATTGTGTATGAAACTTTTTTGGTTTTTTACCAAATAACAATATAGCTGCGTTGCATAATCCGGATTCTCTTAAAATATCTAAATGTATCAATGTGTCTCTAACGGATGTCGTAACATCGAGAGGATAATCTCTTTTTTTTCTGGCCGTTTCCAAAAACCATTTAATTTTGCTTTCATCTATATCCTTTAATGTCGCATCTGCTTCTATTGTCTTATCAAATGCTGTTCTTCCGACAATGCCTTTATCCCTTAAAAAATCCAATAAACTCTCATGTATGTGATTTTTTAAATCCTGTAAATCATTGAAACGCTTGTAGGTGTACTCGCTTTCAGGATTTTTGATTTCTTCAATCAATTTCCTTACCTGGGCATCTCTTATCTCATCATCTCTGCCCTTTATAAAAACTAAAATTTCTTTATTTCCTTTTTGAGCTTCACGGAATTCTCTTTCAGTAGCTGAAATCATGTCCTCATCAATGTTTCCGTATTCATTCCCTAAAATACTCACATAAACATTACTTTTACGAACTTCATCAACATACGCTTTTTTAGATGACTTACCTTTTGCATGCAAATCTTCAAAAAGGAATACCTTAAAATAATCTTTCAGCAAAGGATTTTCAATAACTAAATTTTTGACCGCTCTTCTTTCAATTTCCAATTCTTCCTGAACACCGCTTACAAATAGATTATATTTCATAAAATACTTTAAGTTCTTTTTTGAATTCATATTTTGTATTTATTAATTAAATTTTCATATAATTGTTCAACCTTCTCCATGTTTTTATCCCAATCGCCTCTTTCTTCAATAATTTCTCTGTTTCTCTTTCCAAACAACTTTCTCTTTTCTTTATCTTTAAGAAGCATTATGAGTTTCTCGGCAAGTGCTTCATAATCTTTCCTTGGGAAAATGTAACCATTCCAGCCGTCCTTTATCCATTCAAGATTTGACGGCTCATCAGAGACAACAACAGGTAAACCACATGCCATTGCTTCAAGCATAGAAACAGAGCAGCTGTCAGAAAGAGATGTTGAAACATAAATATCCGAAGAGTTTAGATATTTCGGAAGTTCATTATATTCTACTTCATCCACAAACATTATATGATGGGAAACATTCAGATTCTTAGCTAAATCCTCCATTTTCTCTTTAAAAAGAAGGCCTTTTCCAAAATTTTTCAGTATAAATTTTGCATTTGGAATTTCTTTTGTAACTATCGGAATTGCTTCAATTACTGTGTCAATACTGTAAACAGGAGAAAAAGGACGCGTGCTTATAATAATAGGTGAATCACCTAATGCTAATTCACTCTTTAGGTTTTTTATATCTTGGTTTAAATCAGTAACTCTATTAAACATATCTATATTAATTCCCCACGGAATGACCTTTATATTTAAAGAATTTTCATATAATTCCATCTCTTTTTTCAGGATTTCAGATTCAGCGAGTATTAAATCTGAATTTCTCAGAGTATATTTTAAAATAAGTTTATTAATAAAAGAATTTTTTGGAGAAACCAAAACATCACTCCCCCACGCGGAAACAAGTTTTGGATAATTTCCTGAAAATATTGTTGGGGGACCTGAATCGGTTATAAAATGCCCATGAACAATATCGGGATTAATTTCTTTTATTATTTTTATACACAACCAAGTATATATCCATCTTGATTTGAAAGGAAGTTTTTTTACGATACTGGAACAATTCTCAATGTTTGGTTTGTGAATATAAACATTCTTTCCAATAGCACCTTGTTGTTCTCTGGGCGAAATTATATGGACTTCATGTCCCCTCTTTGCGAACCATTCTACCCACCTCTGAGTATGAATACTTCCTAAATCTGCAATGTAGCATATTTTCATTTTATTTTTTTCTTTTCTATATCAATCCTACATTCCGCACTTCCAAATTAAAAATTTTATTTTCTACGGATAATTTAAGTTTTTGCATTTACCCAATATGTTAAACTTTTGAATTCAAATTAATTATTTAGAAGACATGTTGCAAATTAATTTAAATTAGAAGTATTTAAATTAGATAAATTTTTGAACGTTAAAAATTTGATTTTGTTTAA
>MTER01000033.1 GCA_002083985.1 Candidatus Altarchaeales archaeon A3 | reverse complement strand
TAAGGAATGTGTTTTGAGGATGCATTATAAATTACAGAAAGAACAAAATATTTTTCCCTTTTTGGAATCTGGTCGCCACAAGACCCATAGTGTTGCATAGTGCAAATTGGAATAGTATATTTTTTGAGTGTGAGATTTTCATCGTTTCAATAAATCGTGATTGATACTTTCTTCTTCAATCCACTTTTCAGGAATTAATTTTTCTAAAAGGGTTTTTGCTTCATCAGTAAATAAAGAATAGTTTATTTTAGTTTTCCATTCTCTTTTGATATTCATTAGTTTGAGTGGTTCTTGCGGTACCAGGATTTGAATATTTGGAAAAATATTTTTGATATCTTGATAAATCTCAATACCTTTGTTGTCCCAGTCGCACAAGTAATAAAACGGGATGGTGATCAGTTCATTTACGAATTTCAGTTTAGCTGTGTTCCTTCCACCTGCAAACCAAAGTTCAACATCATTTAATCTCGGCTTACGTAACTGATTATCATTTTCACAAAGAATGATGGTCTTAGGAATCTTGTTCTTACAATGTAAAACATAAAGAAATTGCTGATCGTGTTCATCAACAGGAAAAGTATCAAGTTCTAAGACCTTTAGAACAGCACCATATAATTTACTTCCAGTCTTTAAATATTTTGCATCGTCAAAATAAAGAGTAGAAATTTCTTTTTGTGTGATTATTTTTTCTGAAATCACTTCTTTGTCTGCTGTAATTTTTACTAAAGCTTCAAGGTCATTAAACTCAAAATTTGTTTCCGTTAAATCGTATTCTAAAAGAAGTTTGTTAAAGTTATTGAACTGTTCTAGGTCTTTTTTTAAATATAATGAATCAAAATGTTCTGTTTTAATAAGTATCTTCTTCTCATGAATGAAACCTTCCATAGAATATAATCTTTTAATGTAAGGAAATTTCATTAAATTGTCCGATGTTTTACCTCCTATAAAAAGTTGGTTAAGTTGTTTTATTGCGTTCCAGTTCATTTTTACTTGCAAGATGTTCTTTTAACTCTACACCTTCATATTTGTTCTTGAAGAAACTCATTGCCGTATAATTTAAATCGGGATCTGTACCTTCAACAAGCATATGTAGGTACCATTCCTCATTAGTGTATGAGCCAAAAGGTTTGGGCGTCATAGTCAAAAGCTGATAACCAAATTCATTTGCGATTTGTGGAAATATATTAAAGTTAGTGTCGTCAATGTTTGAGAGTTCTTCAATTATTATAAAGCGAACTCCGGGCATGTCTTGTTGTTTTTGAACAATTGACAATCTGCCGATGCAAAGTAGGGATAATGCCATATATGCTTGTCCACCGCTACCCGTATTTGTTTTTCCCTCTTCGTTTTCCATTCTTACACTTAAATTGAAATAGAATTTCGGATTTAATAAATCAATTGGGTTGCAATCAATAGAACGGTAAAATTTTTTCGCTATGTCATTTATTAAAGTTTCAGGAGTGCCTTCAAATTTGGGACTGAATAATGTAGACCCATATTTGTAAACTCTTGCTTCGTCTTTCATTTTTTCTATCCAATCAATTCCAATATCAGATCGTGGTGTAAATTCAATTTTGAATTTGTAAATCCTGCTGACTTTATTGTTGTTGAAGAAATCGTTAAGCCGTATTATTGTGGTATGGTATTCGTTATACTGTTTCTCAACTTGCTCAAAAACATTGATTAAAATTTTCAGTTGCAAATCACCAAACTCTTTTTGCTTTTCATTAAGTCGGTTTAACTCAGGTATTAATCCTTCAAGTCCAAGTTTACCGCAAAGAATATTTACCAAAGTCTGAAATCCATAATTTGGTTTGCCGTCTTGTAAATAGATTTCAGGATGCATCTTTTCTTGCTTTGTATCTTCAAATGCCTCGGCTACACCAATAAATCCATTTGTATAATCTTTCTCTTTAGTTTCAAAATCAGTTTTAAGTTGCTCAATAAATTCGTTTGTCAAATGTTGCAAAGGCAATAGCGAATCAAATTTCAAATCAGTTTCATTGTGGAGTTTGGTTCGTGCTGTTTCGTAATCTTTCTCGGCTGAATCCATTTCGTTTTTCAAACGGACTTTATCTCCTTCAGCCGAATCCATTATTCCTTTTTGTGTTTCTCTTGTTTTACTAAACGAACCTTTGTCACTTTTGAGAATCTTAATTGCATTTTTGTAATCTGTTTGTTTTTCTTCAAGTGAATCAAAGCTTAATATTTTTAAGCCCAAATCAGAAAGTTCAATGGGATCGGGATTATCTTTTTTTACATCAACCCAATCGGCATTTACCTCAACAATTATTTCATTGTTGGTTTTAATTTTTTGCTGAATAGTTGCTGTTTGAGAAATTGTGTCTGTGATATGCTTGTCAAGAATTTCATTTTTTGATTTAATATTTTCAATGTCGCCAAAAATTCTAAAATTATTTTTAATGAAAGCTAAATTCTCACTTGTCAAAAGATTATTCAACTTAAATTTATCAATCTCTTTTCTTCGTTTATAAATTTCAACAAACTCTTGATTTGAGTACCCGATATTTTGCAACTGATTGTGAAGTTCATCAATAGCAGTAATATCATTTTGAAGTTCTTCAATTTCTTTTTTTACTTCTTGCTTATTCTTTTCAATTGCCTTTTCTAACGTTTGAGCATTATCAAAAATCTGTTTTGAAATGAAAGGAATAAACTCTCTTATGTCTCCAAGTTTTAACCAAACTCCATTTGGTTTTTCTTCAAAAGAGCTCAAAAGTAATTTTGGTGTAAGTGTATATTTTGTTCCCTCGCTTGCGTCAATTTGTTTAATGAAAATACTTTTGAAATTCATCAGCACTGTTTCTTCTGCAAGTGTTAAAGCTTTTTTCTGATTCAATGCCCAGTTGAAAAGTGAATCAGGATTGTTGCCCTCATATAATTCAAGCAAAGCGGTTAATCCTTCAAGCTGTAAATTGATACTTGCTTTTTCAGAAATATAATCTGTGTATGCTTCTTTGTAGTTTTCTTTCCATTTAGATTTTTCAAACTCTGCTAAAAGTTTTATTGCTTTAAGCAGGTTCAGTTTTTTAAATTCCTCATGTTCCTTTTCTTGCTGGCTAACTTTTGTTTGTAATTCTTCAACTGTTTTGTAAAGGTCAACTAATGGTTTAAGTTTTTCAAGTTCCTTAATCAAATCTCGGTTGTTGTCTCTTTCCTTTTTAAGCTTTTCAATATTTTCTTTTCCTGTTTCTGCTTTCTGTAAATCTAATTGGCTTCTTATTTCATTGCAGATTTCTTTTTGCTCCAAAAGAGATTTGAATAGTTCTAAAGTTTTTTTATCATAATCTTTTTTTGCGTCAGTGTATTTTTTAGATGCTTCTGTGTGCTTTCTTTGATTATCGTCAAATGTTTTATTAGCAACCAAATATTTGTTTGAGTTAAACAGAGCATTGTTTTTTAAATATTCAATCTTTGCTGATTCATAACTGGTATGAAAGAGTCGTAATTCTTCCAGTCGCTTCTGCTTTTTATCAATGAGATTTATCTCTCTGTCGTGGTCGTTGTATTCCTTAATGTAGCCAGCAAGGTTTTCCCTTTCCTTGTCAAAGTTAAATTTGATTTCCTCGTTGTCCTCAAATAAAAAATTCTGCATACTGCTTGACTTATTTATGTCAAGTGTTTTTCCTCTTGAAAACGATTGTAGAATCTTAGCAAAGGATTTCAAGTTGCTTTTAATGGTAAGTTGAATTGGAATAATTTGATTTCTGAAAAGTAAATCAAAATAGTCTTCAATTTGAGTTTGCTGAAAGAAATCTTTGAAGTGTATTTGATACTTCTGAAACAAGTTCCTTTCAAGTTCTTTTAAATCTAAGATTTGTTGATTGTCAGCAAGGAAATCAGAGAAAGTTAACGGTTTGTCAAAGGGGACAAGGTTTTTTCTGTTTTCAAAATCATCACTTTTTTGAATAATAAATGGTCGCACGGGTGAACGCGAATTTCTCGGAATGAAAACGCCAATTACAATGAATTTATTTTTTCTGATTTCAATATTTAAGAAGCTATAAGAATGCCTTATCCATTCTCTTTCAAGAGGAATGGTCTCAATTCTTCTATCTTCTTTTTTAATACCTTCTGTTCCAGGTTTCCATTCATCACGTAACGGAATGAATATAAGCTGCATCAAATCAGCAATTATTGACTTGCCTAAACCGTTGTCACCAGTAAAGTCAGTTCTTATCGGATGCAACAAAAAATCAGCGTTGCCGTGCTGTCTCACTCCGACGGTTGAAATGGAATATATTTTGGGATAGTTATTCATTATTAATATATGATTGCAATGCTTGCACGTTTTCTATATTGTTTATTATATCTCCATAAAGTTTAGAAATTCTGTCAATTGAAGGGAGAATTTTAAAATGTAATTCTTCTTGATTGATAAAACTAATCCATCCTAAATCTTCAAAAGTTTTGAGGATTTTGATAATTTTATTTCTTACTTCTGTTTCCTCACCAGGAGAATAATTCGGTTTCACTTTTCCGTAGAGTAATTGAAGCCAAAGGCCTTTTTGTTCGCTTTCTTTGAAAATTTGTTCTAATTCTTGCCAACGGACTTCTTTTTTCTCAAAGAATTTTTCCTTGTAAATGTTTAGCAATAAAATTCCGAAAATTAATTTATTATCTTCTAATTCTTTGCTTCTGTTTTCTTTTCCAAATTTCCCTTTGCCATCTTCCGGAAAACTCAGAAAATAATATCTCTCTCTGTCTGCTTCCCCCATCATGAGTTTCATACCGAAAAAATCTTCGTAGTAGGTCTGCAAACCTTTATAGTAATATTCATCAATGAATTCAAAAAGTATGTGATCTTTTCCATAATCCTGAATGTGCCTACCTTGCTTCAAAGCAAAATCAACATCGGCAAAATATTTTTTTGCCATATCTGAATTTAGGAAGAGGTAGGTTGAATTTTCATTTTCCATAATTGTAAATTATTTTTTGGAGATGAAACAATTTCTTTTTCAATCATTAGTTTTTGTTTTTTGTCTTTCTTAACTTCTTGTATTAATCCATAACAAACTTGTATGGGAACTTCAAGATTATTTTCGGTTTCAACTATTTTGTCCAACCACACCTCAAAGTAAATTTCATTACCTTTTTTTATTTCATCGCCAATTTTATCCAACCATTTGGCAGTTTGCTCTTGGATTTTAAGCATTGAAAGATTTTTGTCCTTCAGTATTTGATAATGTGCTACATCAACATTTCGTTGTTCAGGTGTTGCAAGATTGTATAATTTGAAGTCAATTTTAGGAATTGAAACGAATTTGATTTCTGAAAAAGGAATTTCTCTTCTGGGAAAAGATGCGGGCAAAGAAATTTCGCCTTTTATATTTTTTGCGTTACTCAAAAGTGCTTGTAAAAACTTTTCAAGATTTATTTTGAATTGCTGTTTGTATCTGAGAGTATCAAGAAGATTATTTAATCGTTTAGATGCGATCTGAATTTTCTCATTAATAGCATTAATTCTCCTTCCAATGTTTTGAAAAAAAGTATCAATATCTTTCTGCATTTTGTCATATTGATTGAATATTTGAATTTCAACGTCCTGTGAGAATTTATCCTTTGCCGATTTTATTTTATTTAGTGTTTCATCTTTAAAATCTAAAGTGCTCGCTAATCCACTTGCTTGTTTAGCTAAATCATCAAATACGATTTCAAAATTATTGATGAGTTCTTTTGGATTTTCAATATTCGGCTTTAGAAGTTCCCTCAATTCATTTATTCTACTCTCAACTTTCTGATCAAGTACTTCGATATGTGATAATATTTGTTTTTGTGCAGTCAGAAAATGATTTTCATACCAATATTTGAAAGTAGCAATGCTTTGAAAATCAGTTTTTTCATCTAATGGAAGTGTCCGTTTAAAAGTGTGAATTAGTTCAAGTTGTTGAATAATTTCGGGCTGTATTCTGTCAACGATGAGTTTACAAAGATCCTTGGCAAAAATTGTAAGTTGGATGCGATACTCCTTTCCTTTAGGTATTGTTTCATAGAAATAAGTGCTAAGTTTTTTCGAGAGCGTTTCTTTCTGAATATTCTTATCTATTTGTAAAAAGTCGGCCATGTCCTCAATAGTTTCTTCAAAATCTCTATTAGTGAATTCTTCTTCAATTTCTTCTCTTTCAATCTTCAGGTTGAGCCAAACAATAAGCAACAAAGCTTCCTTACTTGGGGGCAAAATATCAGAATAACTTCTTGATATTAATCGTATAATGTCTTCTTCCATTTATGTTGATAAAGTAAGTTGTTTATAGTTGCATAGTTGGCAATAGAGTTTCCACCAACAAGTTGTATCTGAACATGTTCTTATATTTATATTTATCGTTTTTATCGCTTTTTACATTTGACCTCACAGTACATTCTCATCTCTAATTTTTAGAGACACCTTATGTAGGTTTTTTATTAACGATGGATAGAATGTACGATTATTCTCCACCGGCACCGCATGAGATTTCTTAGTACAAAAATATAAAATAAATATGAATGTAAGAAAATATAAATAAATTTGTATCTGTTCTATAATAGAGTGGTTGCGAATTAAGAACATCTGCTCTTAAATTACTAAATTTTTCTGCTCTTTCTTATTTTAAATTCTTTGTTTTATTATC
>MTER01000032.1 GCA_002083985.1 Candidatus Altarchaeales archaeon A3 | reverse complement strand
GGGATATATCGCAATATTGCCGGAACTTCCCGGCTGTTCTGCATTTGGAGAAAATGTGGAAGATGCTTTGAAAGAAGCTACTGTGGCAATGGATCTGTGGCTGGAGACTGCTGAAAAAGAAGGAATAGAAATTCCGCAACCATCAATGTCTGGAAAAAGTTTTCTGAACGAGATAATGAACATGATAAAAATCCGGCAAACTGTAACAGCATGATGATACAAAGATAAATTTAAAACAGGTTCAAAATTTGAGTATGTTAACCAAAAATACACTTCCTAAACATTCGGAGATTTCAAAGACAAACTTTAAAATTATTCTCATATTTCAGAAGCAGGTTCTGAAATCGTATAACATGACTATCTGCTATTGACCGAATTAAATGTCACCCCTTACTCAAATATTCTTCACAAAATGGTGACCATTAATTTGGTTGTGCATCTGCTTTGCAGCCGATACTCATGTATAATAAAATTTAGTAGTTTTCATTCAATAAATAAATTTTTACAAATTTAAAATAAAATTTAATATGGTTGCATCTGAAAAACAGGAACCGGTTCATTCTGTCATAGTTGTCGGTGGGGGAATTGGTGGTATGCAGGCGGCACTTGATTTGGCGGAATCCGGATTTAAAATTTATCTTATTGAGAAAAATCCAAGTATCGGAGGGACTATGGCACAATTAGACAAGACATTTCCGACAAATGACTGTTCTATGTGTATTCTTTCGCCCAAGATGGTTGATGTCAGCAGGCATCAGAATATAGAACTTTTAACAAATTCCGAGATAGAAAAAATAGACGGATTTGCAGGTAATTTTAAAGTAACAGTCAGGAAAAAAGCAAGATATATAAATGACAAATGCGTGGGGTGTGGTTTGTGTGCGGAAAAGTGTGTATTAAAGAACAAATTTCCAAATGAGTTTGACGAAGGTCTGCGAAAAAGAGGGGCAATATACATTCCGTTTCCTCAGGCAGTTCCTCTGAAATATATAGTTGATAAAGAACAGTGTCTTTTTTTAAAACACGGAAAATGTGCCCAGAGTTGTATTAAAGCATGTAATGCAAACGCAATTGATTTTGAGCAAAAAGATGAAGAAATTAAACTTAATGCAGGGGCAATAATCTTTGCACAGGGATTTGAGGAATTTGATGCCGGTAAGAAGTACCAGTATGGATACGGAAGATACAAAAATGTTGTTATAAGCATTGAGGCCGAAAGGATGATGTGCGCGTCCGGGCCTTCTAACGGCATTGTATTAAGACCATCCGACAACAAATCGCCAAAAAAGATTGGCTTTATACAATGTGTGGGTTCAAGAGATAAAGAAAACGAATATTGTTCATCAGTTTGTTGTATGTATTCAACAAAAGAGGCTATGATAATAAAAGAGCATCAGGATGCCGAATGTGATGTATTTTATATTGATATGAGGGCTTATGGAAAGGATTTTGAACAATATATTGAAAGGGCAAAAAATATGAACATAAAGTATCACAGATGCATGCCTTCTATTGAAGAGGTGCGCGATTCAAAAAATTTAATTTTAACTTATGAAGCAGAAGACGGAAAAATAGAGCAGAGTGTGTTTGATATGATTGTTTTAGCAGTTGGCTTATGTCCTCCGAAGGACAGTAAAAAAATTGCAGATGTCTCGGGAATTGAACTAAATAATTACGGATTTTGCAGGACAATAGAAACGGCACCTGTAGAAGCAGGCCGGGAAGGAATATATGTATGTGGTGCTTTTTCAGGTCCAAAAGATATTCCTGAAACAGTGATGCAGGCGTCTGCAGCGGCATCTAAGGCAAAGACATTGCTTTCAGGTTCAAAAATAAATTTTGTTGAGGAAAAGAAACATCCATCTGAAAAGGAAACAGGAAGTGAACCGCGAATAGGCGTCTTTGTTTGCCATTGCGGAATTAATATAGGCGGCGTTGTTAATGTTCCTGATGTTATGAACTATGCAAAAACACTGCCAAATGTTGTTTATTCTTCTGAAAATACTTACTCATGCTCGCAAGATACCCAAAAGAAAATAAAGGATGCGATAGAAAATTATAATTTAAACAGAGTGGTTGTCGCGGCATGCAGTCCAAGAACTCACGAACCGCTTTTCAGGGAAACGCTTGTTGAATCCGGGCTTAATCAGTATCTTTTTGAGATGGCAAACATACGGGACCACTGTTCATGGGTACATTCTCATGAACCGGTTAAAGCGACAGAAAAAGCAAAAGACCTCGTGAAGATGGCTGTTGCAAAAGTAAATCTCGCCGTGCCTTTAAAGATAACAACATCCGAGGTTATTAGATCAGCACTCGTGATTGGCGGAGGCGTCAGCGGAATGACTGCTGCACTTGAAATAGCAAATCAGGGATATGATGTTTCTCTTATTGAAAGGGACTCTGAACTCGGAGGAAATTTAAAAAATGTACATTATACTCTTACGGATCAGGATATATCAAAATTTTTAAATAATTTGATTGCTCAAGTAACTAACAACGACCTGATTAAGATATATACCAATACAGAAATTAAATCAGTTGAAGGTTATGTCGGGGACTTCACAGTAAATACTGAAAATTCTTGTGGAATTTTCAATCTTAAAAAAACTACGAGTTTTTTTAATACAATAAATTTAAACAATACAAATAAAGATACACTGAAAGGAGGCGTTATTATAGTTGCTACGGGGGCACAGGAGTACGAGCCAAGGGAATTTATGTATGGCACGAATTCGGGAATATTGACGCAGTCCGAATTTGAAGAAAAATTATCAAAAAAAGAGGTTAATGCAAAAAGAATAGCGATGATACAGTGTGTTGGTTCAAGAAATGACGAAAAGCCATATTGTTCAAGAATTTGCTGTAATGTTGCAATTAAAAACGCATTGAAAGTTAAAGAACAAAATCCGGATACGGAAATTTTTGTGCTTTATAAGGACATAAGAACTTACGGATTTAATGAAAAATTTTATAAAGAAGCAAGAGAAAAAGGCATTATATTTATCGGACATGAAAAAGACAAACAGCCAAATGTCAGTGTTGAAGGAGGAAAAATTTATGTTGAAGTTGAGGACAGATATCTGCATGCGAATATTAAGATAGATGTTGATTTTCTGGTTCTTAGTTCTGCAATAATTCCGCGAGCCGATACACATAATTTGTCAGAGATGCTTAAAGTTCCATTAACACAAAACGGTTTCTTTTTAGAAGCACATATGAAATTGCGTCCCGTTGATTTCGCGACAGAGGGTATATTTATTTGTGGCATGGCACATTCACCGAAATTACTAAGCGAATCCATTTCTCAGTCATTGGCTGCTGCCGGACGGGCATCTATCCTGCTTACAAAGGGCATTGTCCAAACCGAGGCAGTTTCATCGGAAATTGACAGCGAAAAATGTATCGCATGCGGAAATTGTATCGTTATTTGTCCTTATAACGCCCTTAGAATGAACAGAGATAACGAAAAACACTTTGTAGAATCAAACCCGTTACTTTGCAAGGGCTGCGGGGCATGTTCTGTTGTTTGTCCCGTAAAGGCGATAACAATGAAGAATTTTACTGATATTCAGATAAACAGCATGATAAGAGCAGCACTTGAAACAATTCCTGAGGATGAACCAAAAATTATTGGCTTTGTATGTAACTGGTGTTCTTATGCAGGGGCGGACAATGCAGGGGTTTCAAGATTTCAGTATCCTCCCAATATACGGCTGATAAGAGTTATGTGTTCGGGCAGGATAGAACCGGAATTTATTTATAACGCATTGCTTCTCGGAGCAGATGGCGTTTTAATCGGGGGCTGCCACATTAATGATTGCCATTATATTTCGGGAAATGTGCATGCTGAAAAAAGAATTAAAGGCAGGAATAGTATTAAGGATTATGTTAAAGATGCGGGATTAGACGAGAAGAGAGTACGGCTTGAATGGGTATCTGCTGCAGAAGGGCAGAGATTTGCAGATGTTATTAGGAAATTTACAGAAGAATTGAAAAATTTAGGTCCGAATCCGTTAAAATTGAAATTGAAATCTTAATTTGTTCAATATTTAAATAATTGAAAATAATCTAATAATATGCAAATTAAAATTAAATTAAAATGACACTGCAAACACAACAAAAAATTGTTACTGGTCTTTCGTATCTCAACTCACATCAATTGGCAGAAGTATATGATTTCATTGAATTTTTACGCCCCAAATACAAACAAAAATTTACACCATCAAATACAGACATAATTGATTCGCTATGTGGAAAATATCGCGATAAATTGCCAAGTAGTGAGGAATTTGCGAGGGCTAAACAGATAGAAATTAAACAGGAAGAAAGAAAATGGCAAAGAATGACAAAATAAACTATGTGGTTGATGCATGTGCTTTAATCGTTTATTTGCGAAAAGAAGACGGAAACGACAAAATATGTGCCCTTTTGAAAGATAAAAATAATCAGTTTTTCATGCATGCAGTAAATGTAGGAGAAGTATATTGTAATAGTTTGCGATTATGTAGTAAAGAAAAAGCAGGAAAAATATTTGATGATTTAAATTTGCTTCCCATTAATCTTGTGTGGGTATTGAATGCAGCATTCATTGAAATAGTAGGAAAATACAAAACATCATTTAAGATGTCGTATGCAGATTCTTTTGTTTTAGCATTGGCCGAGCAAGAAAATGCTACTGTAATATCTACAGATCACCATGAATTTGATGTTGTTGAAAGCGCAGGAATCTTACCATTTTATTGGTTGAGATAAAGGCACCAATTAAAAAATGCAAATAATAAACATGAATCAAAAATAACTCAAAGAACTTTAATAAAAGATAAGATGGAAATTAAAGAGAACAAAAATAATTTAAGAAATAACATCATCAAAAAAACAAAGGGTGAATTATTCAAATGTTTTAACTGCGGAACATGCAGTGCAGGTTGTCCCGTATCACAAATTTCAAATTTCAATCCGAGAAAATTATTAAGAAAAATTATATTGGGAATAAATTTAGATGAGGATATATCTGCTTGTGTGTCGTGTTATACCTGTAATGCTCGTTGCCCGAATGGAATAAATATCCCTAAAATCATTGATGTCTTGAAAATAAAATACAATCTTGAAGGAGTAGAAAACAGAGGGTCAATATTTAACAAATCATTCCTTAGTACGGTGGAAAAAAATGGACGGCTATATGAAGTTGGAATGCTTTTAAAATATAAAATGAAGTCGGGAAATTTATTGCAGGATGTGGAGTTTGGACTTCCGCTAATACTGAAAGGCAGAATGGGAATATTTCCACATAAGTCAAAGAATGCAAAGGCGGCAAAAGAAATATTCAGAAAAGTAAGGGAGATTGATGAGAGGGGCTGAAAACATTAAATTTAAACATACAATCATTAAATTTAAAAATTTAAAATTTATTACTATTCATTATTGCAAAAAAATGAAGAATGTTACATCGGACCCATTATATAAGGAAATACAAGAAATTAGTGATTTGGCAAAAGACGAGTTAAAAAATGCAATGGAGGAGATGAAAACCAAAACGAACCATCACAAAAATATTATGAAGAAATACTCTTAAAATGATTTTTGGAATTGAACGGAAAGAGCGGACTAAACAAACACAAAATCCATAATAAAAATTTAAATTACAATAACATTTAAAGATGATTAAAAAAGGATACTATCCAGGATGTTCTGCGAGTGGAACATCAAAGGAATACGCAATGTCAACCAAAAAGGTGTATGAAGCGTTAGATATAAAATTGGATGAGTTGAAAGGCTGGATATGCTGCGGTTCAAGTCCTGCACACAGTTCATCGCTTCTTTTGGCTGATGCACTTGCACTTAAAAATTTATCTCTTGCAAAAGAGCAGGAACTTAAAGAACTAATAATTCCTTGTATGGGTTGTTATTCCAGATTTATATTTGCTAAGCATGATTTTGAAAATGATGAAGAGCAAAGAAGAAAAGCAGAAGAATCAGCAGGTGTTATGTATGATGATGCCATAAAAAACATTGAAATTATACATCCTTTGGCCTATTTGAGCGAACACATTGATGAAATAAAAAATAAAATATCAGGAAAAGCGAACGGTTTGAAGGCAGTATGTTACTATGGATGCGTTTTTACGCGCCCGCCTGAAATTACGCATGCAAAAAATTTTGAAAATCCTACGGAAATGGACGAACTTGTAAAAGTTACTGGTGCAGAAATTTTGGACTGGAATTCAAAGACAAAGTGCTGCGGCGCTTCATATTCAATAACAAATCAGGATATTTCGTTTAAATTGTGCGATAAAATTTTAACTGACGCAAAGGATGCAGGAGCGGAAATAATTATTGTTGCATGCCCTTTATGCCAGAGTAATTTGGATATGAGACAAAAGCAGATTGAAAAAAAATTTAATAAAAAATTTAATATCCCTGTAATTTATATTGCCCAGTTGCTGGGGCTTGCACTCGGATACTCTTACAGAGATTTAGGACTTGATAAGGAGTTTTTGGATTCAAAAAATTTACTTATGTCTAAGGGAATGCTTTAATTTAATGTAATAAAAATAACACAATAGACATGTTGCAAAATAACTTTTTCACCTTTAAAATTTATTAATTTTAACCTCACTTCGTTCGGATATTTTAAAATCTTTGCGATTTT
>MTER01000031.1 GCA_002083985.1 Candidatus Altarchaeales archaeon A3 | reverse complement strand
TTTATTAACCTTTTTAATTCACGCCTCTAATTATTAAACTAAATTTTATTTAAAGATACAAATATATTAAGATATTAAAGATGGTAACATCCGTAAAGAGTAGTAAGCCGAGAAAGCAGAGGAAATTTTTATACAATGCTCCCTTACATGTGAGACATAAGATGATGGCTGGGCATTTAAGTGAAGAATTAAGCAAGAAATATAATCGCAGATCACTTTCAATCAGGAAAAAAGATACTGTAAAAATAATGAGGGGGGAAAATAAAGGAAAAGAGGGAGAAGTTACATCTGTTAATTTAAAGAAATATAAAATTTATGTGAATGGAATTACAGTTAGAAAGAGCAACGGAAAGGATGCACTCATTCCGATTCACCCTTCAAATTGTGTAATCATTGATTTATATCTGGAGGATAGAATGCGAAGGGAAATTTTATCAAGAACATCTGCCGAAGCATCAGCAGAGGAAAAGAAATAAATTTTAAAGTTTAAAAATAATTAAAATGCACACAAAACGTATATCAGCTGGATTTGGAAAGTATCCGAAAAAGTTATCAACTCCGAGAGGGCCGCACAAAAAGGACGAATCATTTCCATTGACTTATGTGATCAGGGACATGCTGAAATTTGCAGACAACAGCAGAGAAACAGATAAAATTTTGAGGGAAGGAAATGTTCTTGTAGATGGCAGAATGATAAAAGATGGAAATTTTGGAATTGGTATCATGGATGTCCTTTCGTTTCCAAAAATAAATAAACATTACAGGTTAGTTCCCTCAACAATAAAATCAAGGAACTTATTGCTCAAAGAAACAAGTGAAGAAGAGGCAAAATTCAAACTGGCAAAGGTTACAGAAAAACATATTGTAAAAGGCAACAAAATCCAGATTTCTACAGAGGATGGTTACTCTTTTCTGATTAATAAAAACGATGATAATGCAAAGATAAATACAAAAGATACAATCGTCTTTGACATTTCCTCAAAAAAGAAGGCAATTAAAGAAATTTTAAAATTTAAGGAAGGAGCAATTGCTTTAATAATAAAAGGCAGAAATAAAGGAAAAGAAGGAAAAATTGTTAATATAACCGAAGGGACCAAAAATATCCCTTCGTCAACAAAGGTCGGGGACATTGAAACATCAACTGAATATGTACTTGTTATCGGCGAAGAAACGCCATTAATACAAATAACTTCGCTTACACCTCAACCTTAATTAAATTTTTAAATACATTAACTTATTAAATTTAACTTAAATGGATACCGGAACAGATACACATCAAAATCCGATGAGAAACCTGAAAATAGAAAAGGTTGTACTCAATATTGGTGTCGGACAGGCGGGAGAAAGGGTTGAAAAGGCAGGGAAACTGCTTAATTTACTGACAAAAAGAAAACCAATAAAGACAATAAGCAAGAAAAGAATCCCTACATGGAATCTTAGAAAGGGGGAGGCAATTGGAATAATGGTAACTCTACGAGGGAAAGATGCGGAAGAGGTTCTGAAAAAGTGTCTTGAGGCAGTAGACCGGAAGGTTAAGTCAACTTGTTTTGATGGAGGAAATTTTTCATTTGGAATTAAAGAATATATTGATATTCCTGGAATGAAATATATTATGGAAATAGGAAATTTTGGACTGAATATAAATACGAAGATTGAACGGAGTGGCTATAGTATTATGAGGCGAAAGATAAAACGCGCGGATATTTCAAATGATCACAGAGTGAAAAGTGAAGAAGCAGAGAAATTTATCGCAGGGAAATTTAATGTTAATGTTATAAAAAAAGAAGAATAAAAGAATAAAAATAACTGAAAATGAAAACGGTTGAAAATCCAAAGAAAAAATTTGCAAAGGACAAATGTGAAATTTGTAAAAACAGCAGGGGATTAATTCATAAACACGGATTAAATATATGCAGACGATGCTTTAGAGAAGTAGCAGAAAGTATCGGATTTAAAAAATACAGTTAAATAAATTTATAAATTTTTCAAGATGAGCAGAGATGCGCTTAACGATGCATTGATTAATATAAAAAATTATGAAATGCTGGGAAAAGAAGATTGTGTAATTAGACCGTCATCAAAATTACTGATAGAAATTTTAAAAATTTTTCAGGTGTCGGGTTACATTGGCGATTTTGAGATTATTGAGACAGTTCCTGGTGGAGAAGTAAGAGTAGATATAGCTCACAAAATAAATAATTGCGGAGCGATAAAGCCAAGATTTTATACAAAAAGCAATGATATTATGCGTTGGGAGATGAGGTATCTTCCGTCAATAGATTTTGGATTGCTGATTATGTCAACTTCAAAAGGGATTATGACTCATAAAAAAGCAAAAGAGAATAATATTGGAGGAACATTATTGGCGTATGTATATTAAACCTTAAACGAATAAAATTTAATTAACGCATGACTAAAAATGGATAGCAAAATTTTAATTCCGCAAGGAACAAATGTGGAAATTATAAATGACATGATAAAAGTGAAAGGAAAGTATGGCAAGGTTGAGAAAAAATTTAACTCTTATGATTTACAGATAAATGCAAATAGTAAGGAAGTAATTATATCTGCAAAGACTGACAAAAAAAGAGAAAAGAAATTGCTAAATACCTATTATTCCCACATAAACAACATGATAAAAGGGGCGAATAATAAAGTCCTTTATAAATTAAAACTAGTATTTTCACATTTTCCAGTTTCACTTGAAGTTAAAGGCAGCGAATTAATAATTAAAAATTTTCTTGGGGAAAAAGCGCCGCGAAGAGCAAAAATTCTGGATGGTGTTACCGTAAAGGTCACCGGAAAGGATTTGACAGTTGAAGGAATAGATATTGAAAAGACCTCACAAACAGCGGCAAATATTGAACAGGCAGGAAAAATTAAAAATAAAGACAGAAGGATATTTCAGGACGGAATATATGTGGTTGAAAAAGATGGCAAACTAATAAAATAATTAAATTCATAAATTTAAATCATAAATTTTTATTCTAAAAAGATGGCAGAAAACACGGAAGAAAAAAATACAGTTAAAGTAAAAAAAGAAGCAACCGGAGAAGTAACAAAAACAGAGATAACAGAAATATCTAAAGCGGATGTGGTTAAAAATATAGAAATAGAAAAAGCTACCGAAGAAGTAACAAGTCAGATAACAGAAAAAATAGGAGTGTATGGAGAAGAATTAGAAAAATTAAAAAGTGCTAAAAAGGAAAAGAAAGAAAAATCAGTGGAAAAAATAAAGAATGTAAGGACTAAAAGAAAACTTGAAGGAGAAGAGAAACGACTATTCAAGATTGCAGCTCACATAAGTGCCAAAAAGCCAAAATTTTTACGGCAGCAGTATGGAATGGTTAAGCGATTAGCTAAAGTGTGGAGAAAGCCAAAAGGAATAGATAGTAAGTTGAAGGTTGAAAAGAGGGGACAGGGACATTTGGTTAAAGTTGGCTATAAAAAGCCCGAAAGCATCAGAGGAATTCACCCATCCGGATATTGGACAGTAGCAATTAATAACCTCAAAGAACTTGAAAATATAAACAAGGATATTCAGGCAGCAGTTATATCTTCTCAAGTGGGAAGAAAGAAAAGGAATGAAATAATAAAAAAAGCAAACGAATTAAATATAGTAATATTAAATCCGAGAAAAGGAGAAATTTAATTTAGAAAAATTTAATTTAGAATATTGTTAAAATGAATGTTAAAAATCAGAAAAATCTGACAGCAAGGTTATTCGGTGTCGGTAAGGGCAGAGTATATCTTAATCCTTTAAAGTTGGAGGAAATAAAAAAGGCAATTACAAGGAATGATATAAAAAAACTTACTGATGTAAAAGTAGAGATTGGAGAACGAAGACCTATAGAAATAATGCCAAAAAATGGTGTATGTAGAGCAAAGGCAAGACACAGAGAGGCACAAAAAGCAAAAGGAAGACAAAGAGGATGTGGAAACAGAAAAGGAACTTTTAAAGCAAGAACTGATCCAAAGACAACATGGATTACCAAGATAAGGGCACTGCGAAATGTTCTTGTAGAAATGCGGAGTAAAAAAGAAATAAATACATCAGAATATAGAAAATTATACCTTCTTGCAAAAGGAAATTTTTTCAGGAACAAAAAACATTTGGGAGAGTATGTTTCCGGTATAAAAAAGAATAAAGAAATTATAAAGTAAAATTTAAAAAATGGTAACAAATACAAATTACAGTGTAAAATTTAGACGAAGAAGGGAAAACAAAACAAATTATAAAAAACGATTAAATTTGCTAAAGTCAAAAGAAATCAGATTAGTAATCAGACCTACAAATAAATATATTATTGCTCAGCTTGTGGAGTTTCATCAGGACGGGGATAAAATATTGGTCTCTGCAAATTCAAATGACTTAAAGAAATACGGGTGGAATATTTCGTGTTCAAATACTCCTGCAGCATATTTAACTGGGTTTTTATGTGGATTAAAAGGCATAAAACATTCTGATACGAATGTAATTCTTGATATCGGAATTAAAAAGTCCACAAAAGGCAGTAAAATTTATGCACTAGGAAAAGGAGCTGTTGATGCGGGAATGAAGATTCAGATATCAGATAAAATTTTACCTGATGAAAAACGACTAAAAGGCGGACACATATCAGAATCAGTAACCGGAATTTTTGAACAAACATTAAATAATATAAAAAATTCATTTTCTAAGTAAAGAATGGCAGAAACAAGTGTTAATGCGGAAAAAAAAGCAGGTGTTGCTACAGGAGGTGCGACAGGTGCCACTAGAGAAATTAGAGGTAGAGAAGGTCAGGAAAGAGGCGGATTTGGCGGCGGAGGAAGAGGTGGAAGCGGACGAGGTGGATTCGGCGGCGGAGGAAGAGGTGGTTTTGGCGGCGGAGGAAGAGGTGGTTTTGGCGGCGGAGGACGAGGCGGATTTGGTGGTGGCGGAGGATTCGGAAGAAGCAGAGAAGATGTAGTTGACCTTAAAAGGCGTACAAGAAGAGTAGAAACAGAAAAAAGTACATGGATACCGAAAACAGAAATCGGAAAGAAGGTAGCAAACGGAGAAATTAAATCAATAGATGAAATTCTGGAAAAGAACATCAGGATAAAAGAGCCCGAGATCATTGAAAAATTATTGCCAAACCTTAGTGAAGAAATTATTGAAAACAAAAGAGTGCAGAGAGTGACAACAAATGGAAGAGTTATGAGATTCAAGGTTATTGTGGCTGTCGGTGACGGAGACGGACATATCGGATTGGGACAGGGAAAGGCAAAAGAAGTACCTATTGCAATTGCTCAGGCGGTCAGGGCTGCAAAATTAAACATTAAAAAAATAAAAAGAGGATGCGGAAGCTGGTTTTGTGATTGCGGAAAACCTCACACAGTTCCGATTACCGTGATTGGAAATAGTGGGAGCGTAAGTGTTAAATTAATTCCTGCAGCAGGTGGTTTGGGCTTGGTTGCCGGAGAGGTTACAAAAAAAGTGCTGACACTGGCCGGAATAAAAGATATGTGGTCATGGTCAACAGGACATACAAGAACATCCTTAAATCTGGCACAGGCAACAATAGATGCATTAATTAAATGCACAGAAATAAAAAAATAACAATACATCTATTGGGCCATCCAAAGTAAAATCAGGGTAAATTTTTGTATTTTTGTACTATTCACCAACCCAAAAAAATACATGTAAATTTTTTGATTTTTTGTATTTTTTTGTATTTTTTGCTAGTAAATTTTGTTAACTTATAAGAAGTTACTTATTTTTTAAACTTGTTTGAATGCTTAAAAATATAGGTTTTCAATTTTTAAAAATTGGTAAGATTTTTAAATGAAATTTTGAAATGCTGAAATCTTTGGATTCTAATCTATCAAAAATGCTTGAAATATTTTGGAATGAGGGCGAATCTATCAGGACTTACGCAGTCCATATAGCATCTATTTTAAATTTATTTAAAATATGCGCGTGAAACGAACTTAACTTAATTTAAAACGAAGTTTTTAAATATCTTGGCTATATTTTTTAAAGCATAAAACAATTACCTATAACAAAATATTACAAGCGAATATGCACACCTTTCTTTCTTTTTTGAGAAATTATAAAATCTTAAGAGATATTCCGAGGAGCGGATGGATTTCATGCGGAATTAAATTAAATGAAGTTGAGAATGTTGCCGAGCATACCCTGGATGCTGCGGTTATTTCAATGCTGCTAACTGACTTATTCAGGAAAATGGGCTTTGTGATTGACGGAGAAAAAATTTTAAGAGCTGCATTAATTCATGATGTTGAAGAATCAGTCCTTACTGATATTCCTCATCCCTGCAAAAAGTACATTCCTGATTTAAGTAAAGCAAAGGAGGAAATAGCAAAGGAAATTTTTAGTGAGGCAAATATAAAAGATATAGAAGGAAGATATAATTACTTCGAATTATGGAAAGAGAAAAAGAAAGGTAGTGTTGAGGGTGACATCGTTGAAATTTCTGATTTGCTTTCTATGATTTACGAGCATGTCGAATTAAGAAGGCACATCAAAACAGACGAACTTGCCCGACATTTAGAAAACTGCCTTGATGATTTGAAACCATTTATTAAAAAGTATAAATTTATAAAAGAGATTATTCCGAAATTTTGATTGTGTAAGATTGAGTAATTTTCAAACTAATGCAGGAATAAATTTTGCCATCAAATATAAATCATCTTTGCCAGCAATAACTTTATGTTTTACTCCTTTCGGAATCACAATAGAAACGCCAGACTTTAAGGAAATTTC
>MTER01000030.1 GCA_002083985.1 Candidatus Altarchaeales archaeon A3 | reverse complement strand
ATTTTCATAGTAAAAATTTATTTTTGCAGTAGTTTCTGAAATTTATGCAGAAATATAGATGCTCATCCCTTTAAATTGGGTTAATTATTTTGTGTGAGATATTTTAAAAATCTCACCTCACTTCGTTCGGAAATTTAAAAATTTCTGAAATTTTTAAATCACCTCGCTGATACTCGGAGATTTTCAAATATTAGAGTTGTTGCAAATTAAAAATTTTAAAAAAATCGCAAAGATTTTAAAATATCCGAACGAAGTGAGGTTAAAATTAATAAATTTTAAAGGTGAAAAAGTTATTTTGCAACATGTCTAATTTAAAAATGCTTAAAAGAAATCTTAAAACTGAATATTATAAATTTAATTTCAAACATTATATTCCTAAAAATATTGGTAAAAAACAAAAATATACTTATCCAGATTTTAGTGGGTTAGCACTGGATTTTGAGTCAATATAGTAAATTTAGAATGATGATAAAAATTAAAATTTATGGGCGAAAATGAGAAAAATAAGGCAGAAAAAGAAAAAATAAAACAAAATTTACAATTGGCAGAAGGATACAATCATAAATTTAGATGTCCGACTATCATTGTTGCCGCATCTTTCGGAGAAATTTTTTCAGAGTCAATTATTAATTCGGGATTTTCCGGCTCTTCATACACCGCATTTATTCCTGGCAGTTGAATTTTTCCCTCTTTTGCCTTCTTGTATAAGTCCTTTTGAACCAGATTCTGAACCCTGCTGCTTTCCCTCCTGCCTGCAACATCTGCCGAACACATAACATAAATTTCAAAAAAATTTTTCATTAAATTTCTTGCTAAATTTCTGTAGTCCCTTTTGTTTGCTGTTGCATCAATAATGACAGTAATTCCGTTGTCATAAAGAAATTTTGCCATCATCGCCAACGCCCTGTAAACAATATCCCGTTCCTTTTCGCTGTAATCAGGATTTGGTGTAACAATCTTCCTTATTTCATCTAATCGCAAAATTTGAATGTTTATATTTTTCTTTTTCAATTCATCCGCAAGTTCTTTTGCTATCGTTGATTTTCCTGAACCGGGTATTCCGGTTATCCAAATACAAAACATAATT
Organism: Candidatus Altarchaeales archaeon A3; assembly: GCA_002083985.1. Lineage (GTDB taxonomy): Archaea > Altiarchaeota > Altiarchaeia > Altiarchaeales > Altiarchaeaceae > Altiarchaeum. The sequence continues at coordinate 8,181 of MTER01000030.1, read as the reverse complement.
TAAAGTTGAAAATTTTAATAGAAAAAATTTATTTTTCTAAAAATCGTTTTCGTTCTCTGATATGCTTATAAAAGTCCCTAACCAGTGGAATAAGCTCTAAAATAAGATCATCTGTTTTTGCTCTGTTAAAAGAAAGATATCTATAATCTCTGCCCCGAATTCCTCTTATTTGATTTTCTGGTACTCTGTCTTCTAAAAGTATCATCACGGGTTTTTCTTTACCAAAAGCATAGCTTGCTTCACTGATAAGCCACGGCGAGGTTGTAAATTTTCCATCTGTTGTTTCTTTTTCTTCGGTAAATATAATAACACCTCCATCAGAATTAGCAATCATACTTTTAATATTTGTGTCAATGTCTCCAATCCCGGCACTTTTTCCCGTCTCACATTCAAATCCTTCAAACTCTAAAATTTTGATTATTTTAGATGCAATTTCTTCATCTTTTTTTGTGTATTTGTACCCTACAAATAATTTTGGCGTTATTTTAGAAATCAAAAATATTTCATTTGTTATTTCATCTCCAAGTTGAACAGCGTCCTTATACTTGTCTATGGGAACTATGTTGTCTGCCCCTATCTCTTTCATCTCTGCTCTCCGGGCGTCTTTAAAAAATTCCTTAAATTTTGTTATTTTCTCTTTCAGATAGGGATTGTCATCATGTTTCTCAATTTCTTTTGCTTGTTTAACGCATATCAACTTGTAACAGTCCAATGTTGCCCTAAGAAGGTGACTGTATGCTTTCTTCACATTTTCTTTCCTTTTGTCTTCTGAAAGTTGTGGATTAAAACATTGAGCAATATGGCTGAGTGTATTTTCAATTTCAGTAAGAATCTGTTGGGGTTTTGTAGCGTAAGCTGCAACGACATCAGAATATGCAAGAATAAAATAATTTCTATAAAAGTCAAAGATTTTCTGAATTTCGTCTGTTTCTAATTTTTCCATTCTTGACGCTTAAATATAGTTTTCAGATTTTTGCAATAGCTTCGTCAACAAGTTTGTCAATATCCTGTTGCTTTGTTGGGATTACCGGGATAATGCTTCCTCTACTGGTTACGAGAGATGTTTTTATTTCAACAACATCCAAATCCTTTCCTTTTATTTTTTTAATAAATTTATCTATATCTTCGGTTGTCTGGAAATTCTCAATATTTACATTAAAAATCCTTTCAAATAGTATTGTTTTTCTTTGTGGATGGGCGGTTTTTTCCATTTTTTAAATAGTTAAACTTTGTATATAATTGAACTTTTTTAAATAAATGCTGAAAATTTTTTATTAAATTTCTCGCCAGATCTCTGTATTCTCTTTTGTTTGCGGGGGCATCAATTGACATTACTATTATCATAAAGAAATTTTGCTATCATTACCGATGCTCTGTAAACAATATCCCGTTCCTTTTCGCTGTAATCCGGAGTGTAACAACCTTCCTTATTTCATCTAATCGCAAAATTTGAACGCTTATATTTTTCTTTTTCAATTCATCAGCAAGTTCTTTTGCTATTGTTGATTTTCCCGAACCGGGTATTCCGGTTAGCCAAATACAAAACATAATTGTTTATATAATTTTTCCAAATTTATTTAAATATTTCCTTAAAAATCCCTTCTAATTTTTTATCAATATCATCAGGTAATTTGGCATGGGGAATTTTTAGGTGATCCAAAACATCTTCAAATCTTTGAAATCCGCCCTCGTTTCTTAATTCAACCCATTCAACTTTTCGGCTATTTAATTGTTTTTTGTTTGTATCTGAAAGTTTATCAGCCACAAAAACTTTAGTGTCTCTTGCAATGACAGCATCAGCACTTTCCGGATTGCCCCTGCCCATTAACTTAACTTCGCACTTGTGTTGGTTTTTGTTCTCAACTAAATAAAAATCAATCTCCCTTTCAAAATCATCATCTTCTATTTCTTTACCTTTTATTTTTAAGGAATAATTCTTATCAGAGACACCGTATAATTTGCAGAGCGTCTGCATTAAAGATTTTTCAACTCTTTTGCCAGCAGTACTCCAAAATCCGCCTCTTAATGCAGCTCTTTTTACTGCCAAGGTATTTATCACGATTAAACTTTCGCTAATATTTAAATCAACACTCACCCCTTTAAATTTAATAGTTAAAGTTATATCAAGGTCGTGCTCTATATCTACAAGATTTTTAATCGTCTCATAAAGAGCGTTGTGGTGTTCGTTTGAAGCATCAATCACAATTTCCTTTGTAGAGGAATTAAACATGTTGTAGATTGTCTTTTCGTTTAATCCTGAATTGATTGCAATGTCTCGAGTCGGCAAATTAGGATTACGAAATTCTTTTTTGTACCAATCTATTGTTATGCCTTTGTTTTTAAGCTTTGCGTCAACAATTTTCTTAAAGAAATCAACAGCAAATTGTAAAAACTCGGCGTCAATAAGCGTTACGACTTCAATCCTGTAGTCCTCTCCTTTTAGTAACTTTCTAATTATATTTTTTGCAACTTGTTCAGTTAGAGTCATATTTTTTGGTGCAGCCATATTTTTTTGATAATAAAATAAATTTTTCAAGTTCAATGAAATTTGGTTGAGGTGTTTGATTAAATAAACTGCTGTTTTTGTTTAATTCTTCTTTAATTCGGCCTATATATTTTGGTTCTTTCTCTGTCAAAAAAAAATATCTGTTTAAATTAATTGCTGATAATCCAGATGTTCCAGTTCCAGCAAATGGATCAAATATCAAATCATCGACATAAGAGTAATATTTAATAACCCTATTACATAACTCCAAAGGAAAAACTGCACTATGAACTTTATCAAAAGTCGGATCAATGCGCCAAACATTTGTTGTTTCGTATTTATCCAAAACCTTACTTTTTTTAACTTTATCCCAACTATATTGCTGTATATTCCAGTCAATTAATTTATCTGTTCTTTTTCTGTAAACCATTAACATTTCGGTAACTGCATTTGGTTTATATGCCAGTGGCTTCCTGTGTTGAAGGAAACCAGCATTCCTGTTTTTTACGCTTGCTTCCAGTTTAACCCACACAATATCGTCAATAAATTCCCACCCCATTTTTACTAATAACGGATGAATATCATAAGGAATTGGATACCTCTTGCTGGAATAAGCCCTGCTTATTCTTGGAATAATAATTGGTGAAGTATTGAGAACGAAAAATCTGCCATCTTTAGTAACCCGGTGAACTTCTTTGAATACCCGCTCTAAAAAATTTATATATTCTTCATAGCTTTGATAGATAGAATAATCCCGGGCGTTATAATAAGGCGGAGATGTAAAAGTTAAATGAATAGATTCGTCCGGCATATATTTTATTATTTCTTCTACATCACCGTGCACTACGGTATTCTTTAAAAATGGAGGGAATTCATCATGCTTTTGTTGACTATTTGATTTATATTGTACTCCGTTTATTTCTTTATTGATAACTTCTTTTATTAATTCGTTTGGGTGGTTGAGCAGTTTTTTTAATTCATTTTTTACCCCGGCTTTATCAGAAAAAACAAGCAAACCCCTTATAGCTTGCATTACAACTTTTGGATCTTCATCTTTTAAAAGTTCTATTAAGACAGGAATTGCCCTTTCATTTCTAATCCTCCCTATTGCAGAGACGGATTCTCGCCTTACCTCTGTACTTTTGTCTGTGCTCGCATATTTTACAAATATGGGTAACAAAGAAATATCTTCTATTTTTGCCAAATTTTTAATTGATAAAGTTCTAATATTTTCATTTGTATGATTAAGCAAATTTAACAAGGGCTTGCGGCTGTGGTCATTGTTTAATCTTCCTAATTTTTCTAACACATAAACAATCGCCCCTTCATTTTGATCTTGCAGAAATAATGACAACTCATTTGCGTTGTTTTTCAGTTCGTCTATAAATTCTTTATTTATCTGCTTACCTAATGCCATAGTATTCATTCTAATTTTATCTTATCACGTTCGTTGTTTTAGTTATGTAATAAGATTACAAAACAAGGTACTTTATAATTTTTCTCACCTTGAATTTTATGTTTGTAACTGAAGTTAATTTCAATCGGATTATTTAAATCAGTTTTATCAATGATCTCTCTGATTTTATCAATTGAAACATCTTCATCAATATAAACAACCAGCAATCTTGGGTCAGCACCAAATCTGCCCTCATCCTGGAATTTGTAAAGATATTCTGCGACAAGTTCAGGTTTTTTGATTGCAATTTCTCGCCATTCATCTTTGAAATGTCTTTTGAATTTGTTTGTAGGACTTTTTGCGACTTTTTGGTCAAAAGAAACTCCGTTGATAAAGAAATCAACACCCCTTCTATGGTTCAATGTTGGCAAAATATTATTATTTTTTTCAAAAATCAATGTTTCTATAAAATCGTTTCTGACGGTGTTGATTTCTTTAATTCTCCTGTATTTAACTGCGGCGACTTTTACTTTTTCATCTTTAACAAAACCATTTTCTTTTTCTGAATTTATTCTTTGTACAAAGTCATCAAAAGCCCCCTGTGAAAATGGCCATAATACATCTCCCAATTTCAAAGATTGCCATTCTTTAATAAGTACATCCATTGCGTTGTTGGCTTCTTTTCCACTTTTGTATTTATCAGTTTCTTTAAAAATATCTCTTATGATTTCTTTACTGATTTCATAATCCCAGTTATCGACAATGGTTTTCCATATTTCTTTTGTTCCTAATGCTAAAATTTTCTTTCCTTTATTTTGTCCGCGGCTAATAGTTTTGAATTTCAAAGAAAGTATTGATTTAATTTCATTTAAACGCAATAAATAGGCGGTTGCATTTTCTTGGTTACCTATAATTTTTCGTGCCAAATCGTCCGATAATTTTGATTTTATGTATTCCATATTATTTTTTGAGATTAACGAAGGTTATTTTTCTGATTGTATTTAATATATTTTTTCACCTTTTTAAATAAAGAAAATACACTTTTTACATTCATACAATACAAATTCTTCACCCGTAGCATCAGGATCAAAATATCTTATTCCATCATAACCTTTTGAAAGAGCGTATTCTTTGATGCTTTTATTATGTCTGCTTGCTTCTTTTATAAAACTTTTTAACTTCTTTTGATTAATTAAATTGACAAAATTGAAATTACCTTTAATTGTTACGATATTATTTTCAGGATTACAAAAATTATTACTATAAAACACAATCAAAGCATTTTTATCCCTGCCCATATATAAACCTTTATCTAATCCACAATTGGATTCAAACATCAAATATTCATTATATCCGTTTTTCATTATGCTTCTTGCATCCTTTTTTGAATTAGCTTGGTGATAATATATGTCAGGTAAGAAATTATTATGATTGCTTAAATATTTACAATAATCTGATGTCCTGTTAAATTCCTTTTTCAGGTAATTACTGACAGATGAATTCATTTGTATAACTTCCCTTTTCTGTATTTCAAAATTTTTCATCATAGTAATATTCCTCATTTTTTCGCTTTCTTAAATAAAAATATATATTCGTGTTTAAAAATATAAAACCCCCCAACTAATGCTCTGTATCTCCAAAGTTCTTTTTGATTCATTTTACCTTTTGTTTCTTCAAAATTCTTAATAATTATGGATTTTAGAGAATATCTTCTCTTTAAGACCTCATTCATAGTATAAAATCCTAAGGGTATCCATTCCCCCTGTGAATATTTGTCTCCGATTACCAATGCAAAATATCTGTCTTTATCTAAAATATCATAAGTATTATCCACAACCTTACCAAAAAGATCTAAAAAATCTTTAATCGTATTAGCGTTTGATAAGTCCTGTTTATTTTTGCTAAATTTAATAATATCCCAATAAGGCGGATGCATTATTAAAAACTGAATGGATTTAATACCTCTGTTTTCTAATTCTTTTTTAAAATTTATTTCTGTGCTATCCCTGTTAATGACCTCTGTTTTAACATTAAATTCGTTTTTTTCATTAGCAATATTTTTATTTGCTAATTCTGCAACCTCCGGCAATAATTCAACTCCTATTCCATTTCTCCCTAATCGTTTGCATTCAATTAAAGTAGTTCCGCTGCCTAAAAAAGGATCTAAAATATACTCGCCTTGTTTTGTGTATCTTCTTAAAAACTGGTTTGGAATTTGAGGAATAAAATTGCCCCAGTATCCTGCACTATGCGCCCCTGATTTATCTCTTTTGTCTAAGATCCACAAACTATCTGTTAAAATATCGTCATATTCTTTCCAAAGATTAAGATTTAGATCGTTTATCTTAGTTGTTTTAATTTCTGTCAGGCCTTTTTTTAGTCGGTTAAGATAATATTTTGCTCTTTCAACTGTCTGTGCGTCAATTATCTGATTTAAATTTTTCAAAAGAATCTGTTTATTGACCTTTATAGTTCCGCCATTTGAAGAAATGTTTAAAATTCCAATATCGTCGTTTCGTGGATTTTGAACAATCTCCATAACTTTTCTAATTTCTAACTTTAATTTGAAATTTTCGTTACAATTTTCAATTTGAGATAATACTATTAGAAACATACTTTGATTTATAATTGTTTCTTTTTTCCAGTCCGTTTTTTGGTCCAAACCAACAAAATCTAACAAATTAGTATTAGCATCCATTTTATTATCCCTTGTGTTACGGATATATTGACCTATTTAAATTTTCACCTTATCCGCTTTATCCTGATTTTTAAATTTATAATAAATCAGAAATTCCTTTGCATAATTTACTTTTAAGTCAGTAACAGAAACGATGCCTTTTTGGGTTATTGCTTTTTCTATCATGTCCTTCACAATAGGATAATTTTTTATTATTCTTCTTACCACATCATTCTTTTCAAATATTGTCTGCATGCTCTTTATCTTTTCAAAATACATCTGTGTCCATACATTAAGCGGAAGTGTATCGGATATTTCAAATGGCTGAATAATGTCTGTCTTATGTTGATTTATTACAAGTTCCTGTGGAAGTTCCTGCTGACTAACAAAATTTTCAGATGCAATTATATTCGTGCGAATTTTTTGCGTTGTATTTTTCAGGAAATTTCTGTATTTTGTCTCAATAAGAGCAATGTCTTTTAGTGTTGCTGAATTCATGGTCTTTGCTGCATTCATGATGGAGCCCAGTTCTTTCTTTTCTTCTTCGCTCAATATGTTTCCATCCTTTAAATTTCCCACATCCAAATTAAATAACGCCTCCTTTAACTTTAAAACATCGTTTGCGAGTAAACCGTTTAATTCGTTTTTAATAACAATAAACATACTTAATCCGTAGAAGTCATTATGTGCGGATGCGGATAAAATTTTTTCCCTTTGTTGTGATGTATCAGCCCGCTTACCAGCAATCTGTTCTAAATTTGAGACCCCTTTATATAAAGAGTTATAAATTTCGGAAAATTTGTTCTTTAACTGCGCTGTTTTTTCAGTTGCATCGTCAATATTTTTCACATTTTCATCAAAAACGAAATTATTTACTTCAAAGCCAACATCTCTTGCATCATTAATTATTTTATTTAAATTTCCATAATACCCGGAAATCCACTTCTGAAATTTTGTCTTTATGTCTGCATAAATTTTATTCACTCTGTCCTCAACATCTCTCTTTTTTTGCACCAAATATGATAAATTCAGCGCTTCAAGTTTGGGATAAATCAGGTCGTATTTTGCAGTAAAACACCCTAATGAAATCAGCGCCGTTCTTGCCTTATTTAACATTTCTTTTTCCGCATCAATATTCATATCGGGAACTTCTTTTAAAATTTTATTCAGTGTGCTATCTGCCTTTAAATAAATTTCCCTTGTTTCCGCCGCTGTCTTTTCCTTGCTTGCTTTTAGCCACAAAATATTTTTCTTTGCGGTTGTGCTTTTCCACACATAATAGACCGCTATAACAATTCCTATAATTATCGCCCCGACAGCAAAATAAAAAACATCTGAAATTTTAAAATATACTAATATTAATGCCCCGACAAACAAAAATGCGACTATTCCCAAAATTGCCAATAAATATTCCTTTTGAAGTTTCATTTTACAATAATGAAATTGAAATTTTTAAAATTTAATAATGATTATAAATTAATGTTTTGGTTAAAATTTACTCTTTGTAACGGATTGCTGTGCCAATATAAAAGGTTCATAAAATTATGATTATTATAAAAATACTTGCAGTATTTTTAGAATACTCAAAAATTTACAAATTTTTGATATGATATAAAAAGATAC
>MTER01000029.1 GCA_002083985.1 Candidatus Altarchaeales archaeon A3 | reverse complement strand
GATTTACTACTTAATATTGAGCAAGTTCATATAATGTAATATACAAAGGGAAATGTTACAAAATCTTATAGATTTAGGGAAGTTTGTAGAAATAAATCCATTTTCATCAGAGATACCTTCTGATACTACTATCAATACTGTTATAAAAATTAAGATAGATTACAATGTGGATAAAAATAAGATAGTATTATTAGGAACTGAAGAAACAGAGAGCGTTGAAGATAAGAAAAGAATGATGTGGATAAAACCAAGCAATGTGTTTGGTAAAGGTAAAACAAGTCATTTCTTTGTTCAAGATTTTACTATAGGCAGTAGCTTAATAAAAAAGGAGGTAGTAGAAATTGATAGAAATATACTATACAGAAATTTTAAAAATACCTCAAAATTCTATGAAAATTATGATTTAAACCCCCAATTTAGAAGTTTTTTAGATGCCTTTTACTCGTTTGTTTTGGAGGATAAGTCACGGTTTATAGAAGATGTGTTTCAAAAAGAAGTATCCTTGAAAGAAGTCGGTAGTAAAGCAAATCTTCAGAAATATATTTTTAGTTTTGCTTTATCTAAAAGTATGGCCTCAAGATTTGAGCTAATTGATAACCCTACAAGAGATTATTATTTTCTCGGAGAGATAACTCAGTTTATAGATCTATATAACAAATTGAGTATAGAGGATAACCTAAAAAAGGTTGATAATTCTAAAAATTGTGTTTGCTCATTTTGTTCAGGCAATAACAATTTATTTACGCCGAGAAGTGCAAATTTTTATTTTTCATTTGCTGCTGAAAAAGAGAATAATTTTTATGGACTTAATCCTGAGAACTCCCAGAAGCATTTGGTTATCTGTGAAAATTGCTATAAAAATCTTAAGAAAGGAGATATGTTTATGCAGAAATATCTCAAGGGGAATCTTATTGGATTGACTTATTTTGCCACATTTAATTTCAATAAAAACCAGAGTGCAGATAAAACCAAAGAGTTTTTAGATGATTTAAAAGAGAATAATATAAAAAGAGTTTTTACAACTGACGAACTTGAGGAGAAAAAACGGAATGAGGAGTTGCTAAAAGATTTAATATACGATTTAGGGATTATTGGAGACAAACAAAAAATGCTCGTTGACTTGTTTTTTGCTTATAATGATCAAGGTTGGCGCCTTATCAAACTTATGAAAGATGTTTATCCTTCAAGAATTATAAAACTTTTAGAGGAAAATAAAAAAATTCAAGGATTTAGTTTTAATGTATTTTTACCTGCTTTTTACAGCCCAAACATTAAAACTCAAAAGAAATACAATATTCTAATCAAACAAAGAGTTGATTTATTGGAAAAAATACTATTAGAACAACCAATTAATTATGATTATCTTTTAGAGCGATTTATAGATAAGGCGTCATATAAATTAAGAAATAAAAAAGGCAACAGCGACTATGAAGCAAGTAACTTTACAAGAAGTTTTTTAAATTTTATATATTTATTATTTAGTTTGAACTGTAATTTATACTCTGCAAAAATAAAAAACACAAATAATTTTAATTCAAAAACGAAAATGGAAAAAAACAATACGATTGAGTATGGAGGGGAAACAGGACTTGAAAAACTACAAGATTTTATCTCAAAGAATGAGTTTATTAGTAAAACTCCAGATATTGAAGTTGGTGTTTATTTAGGTGTGATAATATCAAGATTATCATGGAATATCAGCAATTATGATAAAAATACTCTTGGTTATGCAGATAAACGGATTAGTGATTTAGAATCTTTAAAAAGGTATATGAACCAAATACAAGAGAAAGTAGTTTTACATGAAACTGCAAGGGATTTTTCACAAACATTATCAGAGAAAATTGGAAAAGTGTTTAACAGAGATAAATTTTCAAAAAATGATTTTATTTTCGGAATGTTTATTGGTTATAGCATGTCTAATAGATTCGTTAAAGATAAAAAGTGCGATGAAGAAACTAAAGCAAAATCAGAATAAATTTAATTAAAAAATAAATTAAAAAATGGAAAAGGAAAACAAAAATAACGATGCGGGAGGTGAAATAAAGAATAGGTCGGAGATTTTATTTCTCTATGATGCAAAAGACTGCGACCCTAATGGAGACCCATTTACTGGAGAGCCAAGATTTGATGAAGAAACGCAAAAAGTTATGGTCTCTGATGTTAGATTAAAAAGGTATATCAGGGACTATATAGACCTATATGAAAGTGATGAGAATAACGATAAAATAGAAAACAAAGATAAATCTAAAGTTGTATTTTACTCGTCGTTAGGCAAAACAGAAACAATTGGCGGTAGAAGAGGAAGTTTAAAAAATATTGTAGTAAATAAAGTCGATTGGAAAGACCTACTTAAAAAGTGCATAGACATCAGACTTTTTGGTTGTGTTTTGGCTGAAGAGAGTGCAAATATTGATCTTACTGGAACAGTACAATTCAAAAACATGAATAGAAGTTTGAATAAAGTAATACTAAAACCTCTTCAAAATACTAGTGTTATAAAATCAAAAGAGAAAAACGAACAGGGTGCAATAGCGACAACAACACAGGTTCCTTATGCTTTAATCTCTGCAATTGGGTATATTAACGCAAAAACTGCTGAATTTAATAAAACAACAGAGGAAGATATAAAAATGCTGCTTATGGCTTTATGGAATCAGGTAAACACCATAAATACAAGAAGTAAAGTAGAACAAACTTCAAGACTTATTTTAAAGATAAACTACATTGATGCACTCTCAAAAATAAGTGATATTGAAAGTTTAATTGGCTTAAAAGAAGATAAAAAAGATGAGATTAATTATAGGACATTTAGCGAAATTGAAAAGGATTTGGATTTCAGCAAAATGTTAGAAGTTTTAGAAAAAAAATAAAGAAATTGTTGAGTCGGTAGAATACAAAGTTGATAAAACCCAAGAGTATGAAGTCATATCTAAATTCATTGCAGATGCTAAAAAAATTAAAAAGGATGATAAAAAAAATATAATCGTTACGGAGTTAGAGTTTGTAGTTAAACCAAAACAACCACAATAAAAAAATAAATATGGAAGTAATTAGTTTCAGATTGTACGGCGATTATGCCCTCTTTAAAAAGCCGTGGTGTAATCTGCAACAACAATCCTATTTAATTCCTCCAAAAACCACCGTTATCGGGATTATCGGAGGAATACTTGGTTATGGAAAAGAAGAATATCTCACGAAATTAAATTTTGAAGAGATTAAGATTGGAATTGAAATTCGTGCAACAATAAAAAAAGAAGTTAATGGGTTTAACTATATGCACGGGAAGGAGATGTTTTCAAGAACGAAATTTAAAGGTCTTTCTAATGTCTTGAGAAACCCTACAAATAAGGGACAAAGGTCTCCTACAAAGCTCGAGTTATTAAAAAATGCGGATTATAGAATTTATATTGCATTTAATAATAAAAAACTACAAGACAATTTTTATTCCTTAATAGAAAAATCACAATGCTACTTTCCTCCATTCTTGGGACAAGTAAACCTATTCGCAAATATTTCAGACATTAATCCGCCCACTGATTTGATGGAAGATCCTTTCTTAAATACTATTCATACCATCGTACCTGAAGATGCAGCAGATATAAGCAAAATAGAAGGAATGTTTTTTCGTGAGAGAATACCAATTCAAATGAATACGGACAGGTCATCACCACAATACAAATCATTTGTCTTCTATAACGAACATAATAAGGAATTACCTATAATCCCCAAAAAGGGCTATATAATAGGAAAATTGAATATACGAGATAATGAAAAACGAATCCTTCTCTTTTAAACTTGAATCACATACAGAAAAACATTTGATTGACCATATATCTGAAACAATTAATCATGCAGACGACTTGTTTAAAAATTTCGACCTGGATGTTTCACAAGACGAAAAACAAATTCTTAGACAAACACTTAAATTAATTTGTGCTGCTCACGATTTTGGAAAAGCATCAACACATTTTCAGGATAAGTTACATGAAAAAGAGCATAATAAAAAATTAAGCAGGCATGGACTTATTTCTGCTCTATTTGGGTTGTTTTTGTTTGATAGAATTCAAAGTGAAAACTCAACAGATATTCCTACAGAAATTCTTAGATTTTTCGTATTCAAAAGCATAAAACGGCATCACGGAAATTTTGAACTTGACGAATTATCAATTCCGCGGGAAGCAGATACAGGTGAAAGTTCTTTAGAAGATATTGAAAGGATTTATGATAATATAGAGGAGAATCACCAAGAAGAAGTTGATTTGATTTATAATCAGTTATTAAATACTTTAGGAGTACAATACGTGGAGGAATTTGGAATCTACATAAGCAATTTGAAGAATAAGATTAGAGAAGGAGAAAATGAATTAAGATTTTTCCCTAAATTTCAATTGAAAGGTTGCGATCCATTCTATTTTTATCTTTTTAATCTTTTTTATTCCATCCTCATAGAATCCGATAAAAAAAGTGCAAGTAAAACTGAAGTGGAAAGAATAAGTTTTTCACCGTCAGAAGATTTCATATCAAAATTTAAAGAAAAGTTTGATTTTAACATTGAGTTCAATAAAGAACGAGAAAAAATTTATAAAAGGGTTATGGAAAATCTCGATGGGGAAATTGGAAAGGGGCTTCAGAATAGATTTCTTACAATTGGTGCACCAACAGGAAGTGGTAAAACCTTGATAATGTTTGGTGCTGCATTTAAACTAAGAGAGTATATGAAAAAGCAGCATAGCAGAGATTATAGGATAATCTACGCGCTACCTTTTATTTCTATAATTGAGCAGAATTATAATATAATTGAGCAAGTCCTTAAAAAAAATCTAAACAAAGACAAAATAGGGAATGAAATTTTGATAGCTCACCATCATTTAGCTGATGAAGTTTTTAAAACATCAGGTACTGAAGAAAAATCCTACAGTGAAAGCTCTTTCTTAATTGAGAGTTGGTATTCTGAAATTGTTGTAACTACATTCTATCAATTATTCAAATCAGTTTTTACAAACCAAAATCATTTGCTTAAAAAATATAATAAATTGATTAACTCAATAATAATTATAGATGAGATACAGGCGGTTCCGCCGCACCTTTTGATAATCATAAAACAGTTTTTGAAAATTATGACAGAAAGATTTAATTCTATTATAATTCTTGGCACTGCTACTGAGCCAGAATTTAATGGAAAATACGAAGAAGAGAACGAAAAATTGTATTCAAAAAAATTATTTGATTTTAAATCCCTAAACGATGAAACAAAAGACAGATATTTCAACAGATACCGAATTAATACAACTTTACTGAAAGAAAAATTAAATAACGAGAAACTGATTGAAGAACTGGAAAAATCTGCGGAATTAAATAATTTTATCATTGTTCTAAACACCATACGATCAACAAAAGAAATATATTGTCTAATTTCTGAAAATCCAAAATTTAAAGAATATGAGTTGATTTATCTTTCCACAAACATCCCTCCCAGCGTGAGGTTAAAAAGAATTAAGAGAATAAATGGATATTTGTTTATCTGGGATGATATTCCCGGAAGTGATAGCGAGCGACTTATAGATTATCTTATGAATGATCTAAAAATCAGTTGGACAAAAAATGCGGAAATTAAGAAAAACGATACCTGTAACACTATAACTGTTACCAAAGATGAAAATTCACTTGAAATAAAACTCAATGACAAAGAAGATGAAGTAATCTTAAAAATCAGTAGTAGAGAAATTCATAAATATCTTTCAAAAAAGGAAAATGGCAAGATAAGCATATATGAATATTCCGAGAAGAGGAAAAAATTCATTGTCTTAACGACACAGCTAATAGAAGCAGGTGTTGATATTTCAGTTCAACGAATTTTCAGGGACTTGGCACCATTAGATTCTATTGTTCAAACGGCAGGTAGAACAAACAGAAGTAATGAGATGGATACTTCTGATGTTTTTATCTTTGAACTTGCCGATAAAGAGAATAAAACCAAATCATTTTCAAGCTATGTTTACGATAAAATTTTATTAAACAAAACAAGAGAATTACTAAAAGAAAAAGACATAATTTTAGAAAAAGAAATGCCAGAAAATTATCTACCAAGATATTTTAAGTTTATTATAAACAACATTGCACAAGGATATCCTAAAAATAAATATGATCCAAAAGACATTAAAAAATTAATCGAAAAACAAAATCATTATGACCTAGAAAAATGTTTTAAACTTATTGAAAATACCGACTCAATCTCTATATTTGTTGTTATTGACCAGAATGATTCAGAAATTTGGAATAAATATAAAGAGATTAAACAGATGAAAGTAAGAACAATTGAGGATTTTCAAAAGCAAAAAGAAGCATTTTCAAAAATAAAAAGAAAATTTAACAAACAGATAGTAACTCTGAATATTTATTCAGAAAACAAAAAGAATGAACTAAAAACAAAATTAGATTTTAAAAAGCAGGAAAAAGTAGGGGAAATATATGCAATTACAAAAGAATCTGATTTATATAATGAAATTACTGGTTTAAAATTAGAAGAATTAGATAAAAACATAGTTTGGATGATCTAAATAATTTAAAATATTCTCCTATTCTATTTCGCCACTAAAATAATCTCCCTAAAATTTTATCGTTTATAATCTACAAAATCCCAAAATTTCATCTTTTATAATTTACAAAAATGCTCCCCTCAAATCTTTATTTTACAGGAACCCAGATAAATTATTTTATTGTCTGTCCGCGTAAATTATGGCTATTCACAAAAAACATAGAAATGGAA